>NZ_BCBQ01000037.1:0-53800 GCF_001320885.1 Pseudomonas sp. NBRC 111140 | reverse complement strand
GTCGCCGATGCTGTCTGACAGGTCGACGAAGTTGCGGTTGAAGTTCTCGCCGCTTTGCAGCTCGAAACGCCCCAGCGGCGCATCCAGCAACACTTGCTCCAGGCCGACCGGGTTGGCCACCGGCACCAGGATGATCTCGCGCTGCAGTCGACCTTGCTGTTCCAGTTCGGTTAGGCGACGCTTGAGGTGCCAGGCCACCAGCATGCCTGGTAGTTCGTCGGCGTGCAGCGAGGCCTGGACATAGACCTTGCCGCCACCGCGGGGGCCGAAGTGAAAGCTGTGCAGTTGGCGGGTGATGCCCGGAACGGGTGAGAGCAGGTCGTGGGTTGAATGGTGCATGGTGGTCCTGGCTGCGTAGCGAAAACGGTCTGCGACACGGGTCGGCACACAGATAGAAGCATAGTTTTCAGCCTTTCGCCTCCATCCGTGTAGCCCTGATTACCGCACTGGCCTCTTCAGGCCAGTAGCGCCTGCAAGGTCGCCAAGTCATCTGCCTCGTCCACCGGCTTGTCCAGCCGCCAGCGCAGCATGCGCGGAAAGCGCACGGCAATACCGCTTTTGTGGCGTCGAGACAGGGCGATGCCTTCGAAGCCCAGCTCGAACACCAGCGTTGGCGTCACACTGCGCACCGGGCCAAAGGTTTCCACCGTGGTCTTGCGAATGATGGTATCGACCTTGCGCATTTCTTCGTCAGTGAGCCCCGAATAGGCCTTGGCAAAGGGCACCAGCACCCGCCCTGGCGTGCCAGCCGGGGCGTCCCACACGGCAAAGGTGTAGTCGCTGTACAGGCTGGCCCGTCGCCCATGCCCACGCTGGGCATAGATCAGCACGGCATCGACGCTGAACGGGTCGATCTTCCACTTCCACCAGGTGCCCATATCCTTGGTGCGCCCCACGCCGTAGAGGGCTTCGCGCTGCTTGAGCATCAGGCCCTCGACACCCAGGCTGCGCGACAGCTCGCGCTGGTGGGCAAAGTCGGCCCAGTCCGGGCCTGTCAGCAGCGGCGACAGCAGCACGGGGGCAAGCGGGTACTCATCGACCAAGCGTTCCAGTTGGCTACGGCGTTCGTGCTGCGGTCGGCTGCGCCAGTCTTCGCCTTGCCACTCCAACAGGTCGTAGGCCTGCAGCACCACCGGCGCGTCGTGCAGCATTTTTTTGCCCAGCGTTTTGCGGCCGATGCGCTGCTGTAGCAAGGCGAAAGGCTGCACGGCCAGTTCAGCCCCTGTATCACCAGGCTTCCAAACCAGAATCTCACCGTCGAGCACAACGCCATCGGGCAATATCTGCGCCAGGCTGTGCAGTTCTGGGAACCGCTCGGTAACCAGTTCCTCACCGCGCGACCAGACCCACAACTGGCCCTCGCGCTTGACCACCTGGGCGCGAATGCCGTCCCACTTCCACTCGATTTGCCAGTCGCTTGGGGGGCCGAGCAGGGTATCGAACTGGTCGGTGGAGGCTTGCAGCGGGTGGGCCAGGAAGAAGGGGTAGGGTTGCCCACCACGCTGGCTGTGCTCCTCGGCGGTCTCTGGAGCGATCAGTTGCTGGTAGTCGGCCGCCGTGGGGCGATGGCTGATGTCGGTGTAACCGACCAGGCGCTGGGCTACGCGTTTGGCGTCCAGCCCGGCCAGTTGCGCCAGGGCGCGGGTGACCAGCAGCTTCGACACGCCCACGCGAAAACTCCCGGTGATCAGCTTCAGGCACACCATCAGGCTGGGGCGATCCAGCTGCGCCCAGAGCACCGGCAAGCGCTGCCGGATATGCTCGGGTGGCAGCCCGCGCAGGGGCAGCAAGTGCTGCTCTACCCAAGTGGCCAGGCCTTCCTCGCTGCCATCGATGTGCTGCGGTAACAGCAGCGAAATGGTCTCGGCCAAGTCGCCCACCGCCTGATAGCTTTCTTCGAACAGCCAGTCCGGCAAGCCGGCCAGGGCCGTGGCCATTTCACGCAAAAGGCGGGTGGGCACCAGCTGACGTGGGCGCCCCCCGGCCAGAAAGTACACTGCCCAGGCGGCGTCGTTAGCGGGGGCTGTGCCGAAGTAGTCGCGCAGTGCCTCAAGCTTGGCGTTGCTGGAGGTAGTCGCGTCCAGGCGCAGGTACAACATGGCAAAGGCTTTCATGGCGAAGGCCCGGTGTTCGGCACGTCGTCCTCGTCGCCATACTCGGTGACGAAGGCGCGGGCATCCAGGCCTTGTTCGTTGAGGTAGCGCACCAGAACGTTGACCGAGCCGTGGGTGACCATCACCCGCTCGGCGCCGGTCTGGCCAATGGCCCAGAGCAGGCCGGGCCAGTCGGCGTGGTCGGACAGCACGAAACCCCGGTCCACGCCGCGCCGCCTGCGGGTACCGCGTAGCAGCATCCAGCCGCTGGCGAAGGCGTCGCTGTAATCGCCGAAACGGCGCATCCAGCTGCTGCCGCTGGCTGACGGCGGGGCCAGCACCAGTGCCTGGCGCAGCAGTGGGTCGTTGCGTGGGATATCGCCTGCATAGCGCGTTTCCGGCAGGTGGACACCGGCGTCCCGGTATACCCGGTTGAGCGGCTCGATGGCGCCATGCACAAGAATCGGGCCGATGCTGGCATTCAGCCCATGGAGAATCCGCTGGGCCTTGCCGAAGGCATAGCAGAACAGCACGCTGGCCTTGCCCTGTTCGCGATTGGCCAGCCACCAGGCATTGATGCCTGCAAAGATTTCGCTTTGCCTGGGCCAGCGGTAGATCGGCAGACCGAAGGTCGATTCGGTGATGAAGGTGTGGCACGCCACCGGTTCGAACGGGGTGCAGGTGCCGTCGGGCTCTACCTTGTAGTCACCGGATGCAACCCAGACTTCACCCTGATACTCCAGGCGCACCTGTGCCGAGCCCAGCACGTGCCCGGCCGGGTGCAGGCTCAGGGTTACCCCGTGGTGCAGCAGGCGTTCGCCGTAGGGCAGTGTCTGCAAATCGATATCCAGGCCCAGACGACTGCGCAGAATACCGGCACCAGGGCTGGCGGTCAGATAATGGCCATTACCGGTGCGCGCATGGTCACCGTGGCCATGGGTGATCACGGCTCGGTCCACGGGCCGCCAAGGGTCGATGTAGAAATCGCCGGGCGGGCAGTACAGGCCTTCGGGGCGGGCGATGACAAGGTCCATGGGCTATGTGCACTGGTTGGGTTACCAGTTAGGAGCGGTGGTGATGGGGGGAAGTTCGGACGGGTTGGGGGCGGGTGTTGGGCGGAAAACTGGCAGCGCTCGGTACCCGCACCCGCCCATCATTTGATCAATGCCTTACCGACCCGGCACCAAGGTCAGGCGCTGGTTGCCATACGCCCGCCCGAAGTTCTGCTGCTGCAGCGGCAGGCTCATGAAGCGCCCTTTGAACCAGGCATCCAGCCCGTCGCTGTAATGTGCGCTGGCCGGGTTGCCTGACTGGCCGCTGCTGGTCAGCACCTGCAACGGTTCGGCCTGGCCGAAATCGACGATCATCCGCGCCGAGGCTGGCAGGCGGGTGGCGAAGTCGCTGCCCCAGGCGTATGGCGTCAGGGCCAGGGTGGAAAAGTCGCCGCCAGCGGCCAGGGGCGAACGGCTGATGGCATCGCCCAGGCCATGGTAGGCCGGTGCCGGCCAGCGGTATTGGTGCAGCTTGCCCCATTGCCAGGCGCGGCGGTCGGCGCCCAGTTGCGCGATTCCGGTATCCATCGCACTGGCCAGGCTGCGGGCGAGGATGGCGGGCTTGTCTTCTTTTTGCGGAGTATTGCGGTCATCCCAGAACGGGCTGTCGTCGCGGCCCAGCAGGTGATCGGCCTGCGCCGAGAACGACAAGCGCGCATTGCTGACGAACGCCTGCCAGGCTGGGCCAGACTCCGGGCCCAGGTCATCGAGGAAGGTCTGCCGCGCGACCTCCTGCAAGAACAATTCGTACAGTGCGGCATCCGCCGACACCGGGCTCAAGCGGCCATCGAAGGCCTTCAGGCGGGCCAGCGTGTCCCGGGCCTTGTCACGCTGGGCTGCCGGTAGGGCGTCGATCGCCTGCTTAAGCGGCTGGGCCATGCCAGGGGCGTCGAACATCTGCTTGAGCTTGTCGGCCAGCAAGGTCACCTGATCGTTCTGCAGGGCCATCAGGCTGCGGCTGTCGTGGCGCCCGTTGCCGGCAAGCTGGGCCAGGCGTTCGGCGCGTTCGGGGTAATACCAGGTGCTGGACAGCTGCATGCCATAGCCGCGCGGCAGGCTGCGCTGGTTGGCGTGGCCGATCCAGCCTGCAGGTGGGTCCTGGTCATACGGGTGCAGCATCGGGTCGGCATAGCCGTCCCAGTCGTAACGCCCATCCCAGCCCGGCGAAGGTAACAAGCCCTGGCCTTCGCGGCGGTTGGGGTAGCGGCCACTGACTTGCCAGCCGATGTGCTCAGGTTCGGCGAACACGAAGTTGAGGGCAGCAGCAGTGACTTCACGGGTGCTGTCGAAGGCCCGTTCCACGTTCTTGGCCCGGGTCAGGTCGAACAGTGCATCCAGGCTGCGGTCACCCTTGAACTGTGGCAGGTTCAGCGCCAAGCCAAGGCTGGCGTTGTCTGGCTGGGCCAGCAAGGTACCGTGGCGGGTGTCATACATCACTTCGCGCAGGGGGCGTTGGCCACGCACAAAGAAGGTTTCGCTACGGGCGCGAGCTGGCAGCCATTTGCCGTCGGCCAGGTAGCTCAGCTGGCTGCCCTGGCGGCGCAGCTGCTCGATGAACAGGTCCTGGTTGTCGGCCATTACCGCGCTGCTGCTCCAGGCCAGCTTGCCGTTATAGCCGGCCAGCACGATCGGCAAGCCAGGCAACGACAGGCCGGCAACCTGGTACTTGCTGGTGTTGATTTGTACCGGGCTCAGGGCCCAGGCGGCACGGCTGTCGCTGGCCAGCAGGCTCTTGCCGCTGCGGCTGCGCTGCGGGGCCAGGGCCAGGTTGGCCGAACCCGGGCTGCCGAGCAGGTCAAGGTCGGCCAGCTTCTGGCTGGCAGCCGCCAGGGCTGGCAGCCCCGGCAACTGGCTGGCCAGGTTCAGGCCCTTGAGCTTGTCCACTTCGCTTTCGGCCAACGGCTCGTCGGGGGCCCCAGGCAGCAGCCAGGCCAGCTTGTCGCTGCCGGCTTTCTGCGCCAGGGTCAGGGCGCTGAGTTCTTCCTGCAGGTTCACCGACTGGCTGAAGGCATATAGGCAAAAGATCAGCGCCGAGTCTTCGGGCTTCCAGTATTCGGGGCGATAGCCGCTGCTGGCCAGGGCGGCCGGCAGCTTGTCGCGATAGCGGAACAGGTAGGCGTTTACCCCGCGTGCATACACTTCGAAGAAGCGCTTGAGCCGTGGTGATGCGTCGGCGTATTGCTGGGCCGCGCTCTGCTTGAGGTTGGCGGCGCGCATCAGGCGGTCGATATCCAGCGCTTCGCTGCCGGCCAGTTCGGCCAGGCGGCCCTGGGCGAGCAGGCGCATGGCGACCATCTGTTCGATGCGGTCGCCGGCGTGCACATAGCCCAGGCTGAACAGCGCATCATGGAAGCTGCTGCTTTCGATCAGCGGCGCGCCCATGGCATTGCGCCGTACCGAAACATTCTGCGCCAGGCCTTTGAGTGGCTGCACGCCACTGGTCGGTGGCACGCTGTCCTGGTAGCCGCCCGTCTGGCAGCCGGCCAGCCCGAGCATGCCGAGCAGCGTGGCAGCGGTGGTGAACCGCAGGCGGAAGGGAGGAAAGGCGGGGGCTGCCATGACAAGGGCTCCTGCAAGGCGAGGCTGGTTTGGAAAGGCGCTAAGGTAGTAAGCGCGCAGGCGCCGTGCAAGGTCCCAGGTCGGTTTATTTGATTACGCCGGGTCAAACGTCGAAGTGGTCAGCCAAGGTGTCGGAAAAATGCGTGCAATTGATACGCGCGTAGCGTTGGTAGTCACGGCTGACCGCAAATGCTGAACCGGGCATCAACAAGATCTTGTGTTGTTCCAGTTTGCGCATGAAAGGTTGCAGGTTTGGCAGGCCCGGGTGGTAGACCCAGAGGAACATGCCGCCTTGCGGCGCAATATCGAACTGCCAGCCGCGCTCGAGCAACAAGCGTTGGGTCTGCACTTGCTGACGGATCAGGCGCTGCTGCACGTCCTTCATGTGTCGGGCATAGGTGCCGTCAGACAATATGGTGTTGACGAAGCGTTCGCAAAACGCCGGCACGGCGACGCAGGTCAGCAGTTTCAGGCGTGTCAGTGGTTCGATCAGGTCTTGCGAGCAGGCAATGAAACCCACACGCAGTGATGCCGACAGGCATTTGGAGAAGCTACCGACGTAAATAACCCGGTCAAGGTTGTCCAGCTCGGCAAAGGTCTGGCGCACGGCAGGGCTGAAGTCGCCATACACATCATCCTCGACCACGAAAAACTCGTGCTCCACCGCCAGGCGCAGGACGCTGAAGGCGTTATGGGGGCTGATGTTGCTACCGGTCGGGTTGTGGAACGTGCTGTTGCAAAAGAACGCCTTGACCTTGTGCGTGGCCAGGTAGCTTCTCATTTCTTCCACGTCCGGCCCGTCCTGGGTTCGCCGAATGCCGACCACGTGCCCGCCCGCCAGCTGGATCAGCTTGATCAGGTTGCCGTTGCCGGGTTCGTCGACGAAAACGTGGTCGCCTGGTTTGATCAACAACCGTGCGACCAGGTCCAGGCCTTGCGTGGCACCCAGCGTGGTCAGCAACTGGTTGGGGCGGGCTTCGACACGGGTCAGCCGCTTCATGTGCACGCACAACTGCTTGCGCATGGGCAGGTAGCCCTGGATGTCGCCGTACTCTGCCAGTGAGCTTTGCTCCAGCCGCGCCGTGCGCCGAATGGCCTTGGCCAGCAGCTCGGTGTCTCGCCATGCAGGGGGCAGCCAGCCGCTGCCCAGCTTGGTGTAATGCTGGCCGCCCTGCAGCAGCCGGAACAGCGGATCACCGGCCATGCACTCGGGTTCGTGGATAACGCTCGCTTGCCGGGCCCTGTTTGCGACGAAGTAGCCACGGCCGGGTGAGGCCGTCAACACACCTTCGCTGACCAGCTGGGCATAGGCCGATACGACGTCGTGGTAACTGAAGTCGACCGCAGCCGTCAGCTTGCGGATGGAGGGCATGCGTTGCCCTGGCAACCACTCGCCGGCATCCAGGCGTTGTTTCAACAGGTGATGAAGGCTGCTGGGGTTCATGGCAGGTCCGAAACCGTTAGAAAAAAAAGCCTAACAGTTAACGGAAATGCTTGTCGACTGTTCGTTTGCAAATGGCCAGTACATGCCACTATCCCCTTGTCGGAACTTTCGGCTGCCAGCAAAGGCAGCACTTTTAGCGTCTGTGCACACCAGACAACTGGATATCAAGCCCATGCATACTATGGACATGCAATCAGCCGTGATTGCCAGGCTCCCTGTGCCTGATGAACTGGCGTCATTCAAAGTTGTAAAAAACCTTGTGACCTCGGCGTTGTTGGAGTGCTGTTCAATCGACGAGTTCGAGGCGCTGAAAGAAACATTGGTTATTGAAAGTGTTTCTGAACAGGCCCATGCCGACTTGCAGGCCTTTGCCCAGAAAGATCCGGCGGCTGGCCGTGACCTGGTATTCATTGCAAAAACCTACACCTCTTACTCGGCGGTTTTGCACTATCGACTTGCCCATTGGATTTACCGTAATACGGCCTCCACCTACGGCGCCGGCGGCCAATGCCTGGCTGCCATGATCTCCAGGCGCGGAAAGATGCTCTCGGGGGCGGAGATCCATTTCCGCAGCCGCATCGGTGCGCGCTTCATCATCGATCACGGCATGGGCACCGTCATTGGTGAGACCTCGACCATTGGTGACGATTGCTACGTGCTCGGCGGTGTCACCCTGGGCGCCCGAGGCATCAGTGACAACCCTTCCAGCGCCCGGCACCCGACCCTTGGCAACCGGGTACAGATCGGCGCTTTCGCCAGTGTGCTGGGTGCTATCCACGTCGGCGACGGCGCGTTTATCGGGCCGGGTTGCATTATTACCAAAGATGTCCCCGCCGCTGCTCGGGTACAGATAAAAACATCATTGCAGGTGGTACTTGAACCATGAATGCTCTCAACTATGAAGTTTTACGCAACACCGAGAAGTTGTATTACAAAGACCAATACCAGGCCGGTGCAAACACGCAAGTAACGCGGGTGCACAGTGACGGTATCGAGTTGCAAAGTACCGTGGCCTACCCGGAAGGCGGTGGCCAGGAGGCAGACATGGGTACCATTGAACTTCCCATCGGTACCGTACGCTTCATCTGGGTTAAAAAACTTTACGGTAGCCCCATTCGCCTTGAAGGTTTCAAAGGCGGAAAGCTGGGCGGCATCATTATTCACAGCCTGCACCCCGATGACCTGCACTTGCTCGATGAAGTCACCGCAGGTATGCCGGCCCGCGTCACCATCGATATTGAACGGCGCGAACGGCTGACGCTGTCTCACAGTGCCAGCCACTTCTTGTATGCCGCCGCCATCGGGCTGCGAGAAGAGTTGAAGCAATGGACCATCGGCTGTCACATCAAAGAGGACTCGGCACGTTTCGATTTCTTGGTCGAGGACGCCTTCACCGCCGAAGACGTGGTTGAAATAGAACGGCGGGCCAATGAACTGATCGGCTGCGAAGCGCCCATCGAGCACTACGCGGTCGATGGGCTGGAAGACGCGCGCTTGTGGACCTACAACGGCATCGAGATCCCGTGTGGTGGCACGCACCTCGATTCACCTCGGCGCATCGGGCACCTGAGTGTCAGGCGCAAACGCCTGGGTAAAGGCAAGGAACGGCTGATCTGCGTGTTCCCCGAGGCCGAAATCGACCTGTCCACCTATCACGAGCACGCCCTATGAACAGCACGCTACCGCGGCGCACGTACCTGTATTTCACCGCACAGTCGATCAACCTGACGACTGCTGTCATGTCGGTGACCATGGCCGCCATCGTTGGCGCGGCGCTGGCGCCTGACGCTGCGTGGTCCACGGTGCCGTACGGGTTCCAGTTCCTGTGCCTGATGTTGGCAACCTATCCGGTCTCCAGGTTGATGGGCCGCATTGGCCGCAAAAAGGCTTTCATGCTGGGGGCGATCCCCTTGGCGTTGTCTGGTGTAAGCGGCTTCCTGGCGGTGGAGCACCAGCATTTTCCAACCCTGGTACTCAGCCATTCTGCGTTGGGTGTGTATATCGCGTTCGCCAACTTCAACCGGTTCGCGGCCACCGATAATCTTTCCCAGGCCCTGAAGCCCAAAGCCCTTTCGCTGGTCGTGGCAGGGGGCGTCATTGCTGCTGTCGTCGGGCCGACGCTCACCGAGTGGCTGCGGGATGTGGGCGGTTACCCACTGTTTTCGCTGTGTTATGCCGCGTTTGTCGGCCTGGCGTTGCTGTCACTGCTGATCGCCCTGTGCCTGCCCAACGATGCAGGGGTGGCCCGTGCGGTCAACAACGCAGCCAAGTCGTCTAGCGCCCGCACTGAGCCTGCGAGCCCAAGCGTGATGGTGGCCATGGCGGTTGCCGCGCTGGGCTACGGGATCATGAACCTGCTGATGATCCAGGCCTCGATGCACATGAAGCACATGCATGAGGACTTCTCTGACGTGCGCCTGGCGATCCAGTGGCATGTGATTGCCATGTTCGCCCCGTCGTTCTTCACCGGTGCCATCATCCAGCGGCTGGGTATCAGGACCACCATTTGCGCGGGCCTGGCCCTGTTGATCGGCTGTTCGGCGATGAATATCTGGTCGCACAGCTACGCCATGATGACCCTGGCGCTGATTGCCCTCGGGCTGGGTTGGAACCTGACGTATGTAGGCGGCGGTGCCTTGCTCGCCCAGTCGCTGCAAAACAGCCCGGCGGCGATGCAGATGCAGGGCAAGAACGACCTGGCGATTGCCATTTTCGCCACCCTCGGCGCATTCAGCCCTTCGCTGTTGCTGAGTTCGGTTGGCTGGGACGGCACCAATGCCATCTGCATGGTCCTGTGCATCGGGCTGCTGGTCGCCACTGCCGGCCTGCTGCAGAACAAGGCCTGCTTGCATACTTCAATGGAAGGTAGCCGCAAATGAGCGAGCTCATCAGTGTCAGCGAACGCATCTACACCAAGTTGGAAATGAACAACCCGGGCGGTAGCCACAAATACCGTGCGGCCCGGCGCATCGTCGAGCATGCCGTGCGCAATGGCAATATCATTCCCGGTGTGACAACCGTCATCGAAAAAACCGGCGGCAGTTTCGGTTTTGGCTTGCTGGCGGCTTGCCACAAGCACCAAGTCGCCGTTGAGCTGGCAGTCGGGTTGAGTTTCAGCCAGACCAAGCGGGACCTGCTGGAGTGCTTCGGTGCACGGCTGATTGGCAAGGAAATGCTGATGGCCGGTGCCACACCCAAGGATGTGGTGATGCATCACCTGGAAAACCAGGCCGCGCTGGGCAAGTCATACTTTTATACCGATCAATTCAACAACCCGGTGGGTGTCGAGGCGCATCGCTACCAGACAGCCAGCGAGCTGGCCGTGCAACTGACCAATGCTGGGGCCGGGCGGGAGATCCTGTTTGTCGGCTGCGCAGGCACTGGCGCCAGCTTCACGGGTATTACCCTGGGGCTGAAGGACCATGGCTTCGAGGTGTCGACGGTGCTGGTCGACCCCAGCGGCTGTGACTCGCGGGCTGGGGTGTTCGCCGATCATCGCTTTGAAGGCATGGCGGTGGGCGTTTGCCCGCCGTTCATGGACTGGTCGCTGGTGGACGAACGGGCTCAGGTGCAACATGCCGAAATGCTGGCCGCGCAGCGCTGGTTCTACATGCAAAGTGGCATTTTCGTCGGCAATACCGCCGCAGCCTGCCTTGCGGTCGCCCAACGTATGGCCCAGCACCCGCGCTATGCCGCAACCACCTTGGTGACCATCGCCTATGACGCCGGCCTGTGGTACCAGGACCTGCTGGGGACGAACCGACGCAAAGCCGCGTAGGCACAAGCCCACAGCAGGGGGCAGGTCAGATCAGGCGCCGTGGCACTTCTTGAACTTCTTTTCGCTGCCGCACGGGCAGGGGTCGTTACGGCCAACGTCCTTCAGGGCGTTGCGTACCGGCTCCTGGTGGCCGTGGTTGCAGTGCGGGCCGTGCACATGGCCGTGATCGTGGTGGTGATCATGGTCGTGGTTGCAGTCAGGGCCATGAACGTGGGGTTGTTGGGACATTGCAGGGTTACTCCGGGATGTGATCGCCGGGGATTATCTCACCACTGCGCGATAAGTGCAGGTCTCGATGGATGAGCAGCCCGGTCGCCAGTTCGCCCTGCAGGGTGTAATGCAGCGGCTGCTTGCTGCGTAGCAGCTTGGCCAGTGGCTTGAGGTGCTGCCACAGGTTGGTTCGCGCGGTGATCTTGAAGGTGCGCTGGGCGTGCCCGCCCACGCTGCGCCATACGCTGGTTTCATCCTGCACCAGCAGCAGGTCGTTGAGGCGAACGGCATACGACAGGTTGCGGATGAACAGGCGGCTGTCATTGGGGTTGTCGACCCGCAGGTGCAACACGAACTCCTGCTCCAGCAGCCTGGCCTTGACCGTTTCGACCTCGACCAGGTGCACTTCGGGTTCGCGCCAGTCGTCGCCACCCCAACTGGCGCAGCCCGTCAGCAATGCCATCAGCGTACCGAGCAACAGCAGACGGGCGCGGTCGATCATGTTCAGCTCCCCACGTAACTGGCGCAGCACTTCTTGAACTTCTGCCCGCTGGCGCAGGGGCAGGGGTCGTTGCGCCCGGCCTTCAGCCCGACCGTGGGGTCGATGAAGTACCAGCGCCCGGCATGCTGTACGAACGCCGAACGCTCGCGGTGCTGGTGATCGCCGTCCTGGTCGTGCCAGCGTGCGGTGAAGGTGACAAAGCCGTGTTCCGGCTGGCCGCCCAGCACTTCGGCGCTCTCTACCTCCAGGCCCAGCCAGGTGCTTTGGGCGCTCCAGGCTGCCATGGCGGCGCGGTCCAGGTCGGCCTGCTGGGCCGGCAGGGTCGTGGCCACCAAGTAGTCGACCAGGCCCAGCACGTAGGCACTGTAGCGTGAGCGCATCAGTGCCTGGGCATCCGGTGCCGGGGTGCCGGCATGGTAATGCCCGCAGCAGGCGTCAAGCAGGTTGCCACTGCCACAAGGGCAGACCGAGACACTCATCATCACCACCAGTACTTGCCGAAGTTTTCAGGGTTGGCCCAGAACCTGGCGTTGAGCCAGTCCGGGACCTGCTTGTAGTCATGTAGATCATAGGTGAACAGGCTCAAAACCTGTTGGTCACGGCAGAATTTCTCGCTGGCTGACAGGGCCAGGGCGAAAAAGTCGGTGTCCTGCCAGCCGCAGGCGGCCAGGTCGGCCAGTACGGCAACCCGGCTGGCATTGAGGTTGCGAATGCCGCCGAGCAGCTCCAGGCCGGTGCGTTTGGGCAGGTGTTCCAGGCAGTCCACCAGTACCGCCAGGTCAAAGCGCTGGGCGGCCAGTTCGGCCGGCAGCGGGCCCGGGGCTGCGGTGGCGATAGTCACCTGCGGGTGCGCCTGGGCGAAGGCGTCCAGCGCCGGAAAGCGCGTGCCCACCAGCAGCAGGCGTTGTGGGGTGAAGCGCTCCAGCAGGGCTGCCAAAGCCTGCTGTGGGGTGCGTTGGGAAAAACCGTCGGTCATTGCCAATCCTCGTTCAAGTCGTCCAAGACTAGCGGGCCGCAGCGTGCGGGCAAAGAGGCATGTGCCTACGTCGTGGCTTATTGCTGGCAGGGATGGAATGGGCGGTCTTTACTCCCAGAGATCGGCCTTATGCCGATTCCCCCTAGGAGAAGCAATGAAATGAGCATAGTACGCACAGCGTTACCCCTGGTACTGCTCACCAGTGTGTTGACTGGTTGTGCAGGTTTGCAAAAAACCGACTGGCCGAAGTGTGCCGCCGTCGGGGGTGTAGGCGGCGCCGCTCTGGGCGCCATCGAGAGTTCCAGCTGGGCTGGCTGGGGCGCGTTGCTGGGCGGTGGCCTGGCGGCGGGCTATTGCTGGGCCCATGGCGATGGCGACGAGGATGGCGACGGCGTGCCGGACAGCCGTGACAAGTGCCCAGGCACCCCGCGTGGCGTGCAGGTCGATGCCAACGGATGCCCGCCAGAGCCGGCAGCGGTGGTCGAGGAAGTGGTGGTGCAGAAGGAAGAAGTCATCGTCATCCGCGATGTGCACTTCGAGTTCGATTCTGCGCGTCTGACCTCCAGCGACAAAGAGCGCCTCAATACCATTGCCACGCGCCTGAAGCAGGAAGC
This sequence comes from Pseudomonas sp. NBRC 111140, assembly GCF_001320885.1. Lineage (NCBI taxonomy): Bacteria > Pseudomonadati > Pseudomonadota > Gammaproteobacteria > Pseudomonadales > Pseudomonadaceae > Pseudomonas > Pseudomonas sp. NBRC 111140. Next base: position 40,572 of record NZ_BCBQ01000037.1, on the reverse strand, counting down.
GCCATCTGCCCGGCTGAGCGTCAGCGGCCATACCGACAGTGTCGGCTCCGACAGCTATAACCAGAAACTGTCTGAGCGTCGCGCCCACTCGGTGACCGATTACCTGGTCGAGAGCGGTGTACCGCGCAGCAGCTTCGTTTCGGTGGTCGGTGCCGGTGAAACCCAACCGGTAGCTGACAATGCCACGGCCGAAGGGCGTGCCATGAACCGTCGTACCGAGATCAAGATCCAGCGGTGAAGCGGCGTGCGCCCGTGCCTTGAGCAGTGGCACGGGCGCGTCTTCATGCCGGTCAGCCGTTCGTGGCCAATGACACAGGAGCATTCAGCATGAGTGTGACGTCGAAGGCGGCATTGCCGCTGTTGGTGGCTGCCAGCCTGCTTGCGGGCTGCGCCACGCACAGCGATGGCAGCGCGCCACTCAACCAAAGGACCTGGCCCATCTGCAGCCTGCTGGGCGGCTTGGTCGGTGGTGGCCTGGGTGCCATCGAAAGTTCTACCTGGGCCGCCGGTGGCGGTGCCCTGGGCGCCATCGCCGGAGGGCTGATTTGCTATGCCCAGGACGGTGACGAAGACGGCGACGGTATTTTCGATCGCCGCGACCATTGCCCTGATACCCCGGCCAATACGGCGGTCGACCACATGGGCTGCCCGTTGAAGGAGTACCCTGCCGCGCCGCCGGCCACTGCGGCCGAACCCTCGCCCGAGGTGATCATCCTCGATGACAACGGCGCGGTGATGTTCGCCTTCGATTCCGCCGACCTGACGCCGGCGGCCCAGCAACGCCTGCAAGGCCTGGTGGCGAAACTCGATTCACCAACCGTGGCCAAGGTCCGTGTGATCGGGCACACCGACAATGTGGGCTCCGACAGTTACAACCAGGCGCTCTCCGAACGCCGCGCCAGCAGCGTGGCCGAGTACCTGATTGGCCAGGGCCTGGAGGCGGGCAAGGTCACCAGCCAGGGCCGTGGCGAAAGCGAGCCGGTCACCGACAACGAAACCGAGGAGGGCCGCGCGCGCAACCGACGGGTGGAGCTGCACCTCAACTGAGTGGTGCTGGCGCCTGCCTTGGCATTGCAGTTAATGTGGCGCGCACGGCCCGCTCGATCGGGGCGTCTCGACATAACAACAATCGATAGGGGCGGGGTATGAAGTTCATCCTGGGCCTGGGCAAGGTCCTGACGGTCGCTTTCTGGGGTGTGGTGTTGTTCAATCAGCTGATGCCACAACCCTTGCCCTTCAATCTGCTGATCAATGCCGCTGGTATTTTCCTGTTCGGCCTGCACCTGCTCGAAGTGCTGTTCTTCAATGGCAGCCTGCGTGGGCGCAGCCACCGCTGGTTCGACCGGTTGCAGATCCTGCTGACGGGTATCTTCCATGTCATGTCCATTCCCCGTGCGCAGGAGGCGCCGCGTAATGCGTAATCTGATGTTGCTGGCCATGTTGGCCGCTCCCCTTGCCCAGGCCGAAAGCCTGGAAGTCGCTGCCAATTCCATGCTGCGCCTGCCCGATAAGTCAGCCAGTGTGCACCTCACGCACCTGCGTGTCGCTGATGCGGCGACCCTGCTGTTGCCTGCCTCGCTCGCGGAACTGAAGGTCGACCAACTTGAACTGGGGCGTGATGCGCGTATCGCCATTGCACCTTCCGATAACCCGTTGCTGATAGAAGCGCGCAGCGCGCGGTTGGGCGAAGGCAGTGAATTCAGTGCACCGGGGGCAGCGGGCAGTTACCAGCGTGCAGCCCGTTCAGGCCGTAGCCTGGACCTGAAACTGGCTGAGCTGGATGCCGAGCGAGTAGCGATCGATGCCCGTGGCGGTGCTGGTGCGCCGGGCTATGTGGGCCTGGATGGTGCCAACGGCCAGGCCGGTGGCTGCACCTGGGGCCAGGCCAGCCGGGGTGCCAATGGTGATGATGGTGGCAACGGGCATGATGGTGCGCCGGGTGGGCGTATTCGCCTGAGCGTGCCGCAGGGCTTCCCGCAAGAGCGCATTGTCGTGCGACTGGATGGCGGTGCACCGGGTAAGCCAGGGGCGGCAGGCAAGGCCGGTAAAGGTGGGGCGAGCAAAGGGTGCCTGGTGTACAGCACCGATGCTGGGGCCAATGGGCGACCGGGCCAGCCGGGCCAGCCCGGCCTGGCTGGCGCTGCGGGTGAGCTGATTCTGCAGCCCCTTTGAGCCTCGCTGTCCCCTGTAGAAGTGGCCTTGTGTCGTGATGGGCCGCTCCTGCAGGGACCGCGTGAAACCTGTCAGATCATCAGGCGCGAACTGGCCACAGCCACCACGGCCAGGCCCAGCAGCAAGTTGATACCCACCATCCGCCGAATCCGCCCCAGCACCGCCGCACCCGTTGGCCAATCTTCGGCCAGCACCGCCGCCTTCAGTTCTGGCAGCAGCAACGCCTGAATGCGCATGAACAGGGCAAACATGGCGATCCCGCCACCGATCATCACCTGCACGTACTTAGGCGCGGTCTCGAAACCGCTGAAGCGCATGTGCAACATGCCGATACCACTTATCGCCAAGATTGCCACCGCCAGCCAGACCCAGCCGAAGAAACGTCGGAAAACTTCCACCCACAAGCGCAGGCGGGCAGGCCCTTCAAGGGCTGCAACCGTTGCCGGGCGTAGCACCAGCCAAGCGAAGAACATGCCGCCGACCCATACCAGGGCGGCTAGAACATGCAGTGTGTAGGGCAGGGCAAAGGCGAGCATCCGGATCTCCATGCGGCACAAAGGGCAATAGCGGGGTATGATAGCCGCCCCGTGTGAAACACTGAAAATATATCCAGCCCTCCGGGCGCCTGCAGACCATGATCAGCAACGAACTCAAAGCCACTATTCAGGGCGCCTATTCGCGTTTTCTCGAAGCCAAGAGCCTCAAGCCGCGCTACGGCCAGCGCCTGATGATCGCCGAAGTGGCCAAGGTGCTTGGCGACATTGCCTGCGACGATGAAGGCCGGCGTGCCGGTGAGCCAGCCGTGGTGGCCGTGGAAGCGGGCACCGGTACCGGCAAGACCGTGGCCTACAGCCTGGCCGCCATTCCGGCCGCCAAGGCCGCCGGCAAGCGCCTGGTGATAGCCACTGCCACCGTGGCCCTGCAGGAGCAGATCGTCTTCAAGGACCTGCCCGACCTGATGCGCAATAGCGGGCTCAACTTCAGCTTTGCCCTGGCCAAGGGCCGTGGCCGCTACCTGTGCCTGTCCAAGCTCGACATCCTGCTGCAGGAAGGCCATGCCCAGTCGGCCACCGCCCAGTTGTTCGAAGAAGAAGGCTTCCGTATCGAAGTCGACGAACGCAGCCAGAAGCTATTCAACAGCATGATCGAGAAGCTCGCCGGCAACCGCTGGGACGGTGACCGTGACAGTTGGCCCGAGGCCCTGGAAGACCAGGACTGGGCACGCCTGACCACCGACCACAGCCAGTGCACGGGCCGTCATTGCCCGAACTTCCAGCAGTGCGTGTTCTACAAGGCCCGCGAAGGCATGGGCAAGGTCGACGTGATCGTCACCAACCACGACATGGTCCTGGCCGACCTGGCCCTGGGCGGTGGTGCGGTATTGCCCGACCCGCGCGATACCATGTACGTGTTCGACGAAGGCCACCACCTGCCAGACAAGGCCATCGGCCACTTCGCCCATTATTCGCGGCTGCGTTCCACGGGCGACTGGCTTGAGCAGACGGCCAAGAACCTGACCAAGCTTCTGGCCCAGCACCCGCTGCCCGGTGACCTGGGCAAATACATCGAGCAGGTGCCGGAGCTGGCGCGGGAAGTGCGCACCCAACAACAGTTCATGTTCACGCTGTGCGAACAGGTGGCCGACTTCCGCCCCAGCGAGGACACCGAAGGCCGTGAGCGCCCGCGCTACCGTTTTGAGGGTGGGGTGGTGCCAGAACAGATTCGCGAGGTGGGCATCGAGTTGAAGAAGGGCTTCGCCCGCCTCAACGACCTGTTCACCCGCCTGGCCGACCTGCTCAAGGAAGGGATGGACGGTGAGGTGAGCATCGGCATTGCCAGCCACCAGGCCGAAGAATGGTATCCGCTGTTCGGCAGCCTGGTCACCCGTGCCCAGGGCAACTGGGAACTGTGGACGGCCTTTACCGCCGAAGACCCGGAAGACAGCCCGCCCATGGCCCGTTGGCTGACGTTGGCCGAAAGCGGTGCGATGTTCGACATCGAAGTCAACGCCAGCCCCATTCTTGCTGCCGAAATGCTCCGCCGCAGCCTGTGGAGCGTTGCCCATGGCGCCTTGGTAACGTCGGCGACGTTGACCGCGCTCGGCAAATTCGATCGCTTCCGCATGCGCTCGGGCTTGCCGCGAGATGCCGTCACCTGTGTGGTCCCCAGCCCGTTCGTGCATGGCGATGCCGGCCTGTTGCGGGTCCCGGACTTGCAGGCCGACCCACGCGATGCGGCGGCGCACACGGCGGCGATCATCCGCGAACTGCCGAACATCGTCGAAGATGCCCGTGGCGCGCTGGTGCTGTTCTCGTCACGCAAGCAGATGCAGGATGTGTTCGACGGCCTGGACCGCGACTGGCGTAAGCTGGTGCTGATCCAGGGCAACCTGTCCAAGCAGGAAACCCTGAACAAGCACAAGGCACGGGTCGATGATGGCCAGCACAGCGTGTTGTTCGGCCTGGCCAGCTTTGCCGAAGGTGTCGACCTGCCGGGTGCGTACTGCGAGCACGTGGTCATCGCCAAAATTCCCTTCTCCGTGCCCGACGACCCGGTGGAGGCTGCCTTGTCGGAGTGGATCGAGGCCCGCGGCGGCAACCCGTTCATGGAAATTGCCGTGCCGGACGCGTCGCTCAAGTTGATCCAGGCCTGTGGCCGCCTGCTGCGTACCGAGCAGGATCGCGGCGTCATCACCTTGCTCGATCGGCGTCTGGTCACCCAGCGTTACGGCAAGGCTATTCTCAATGCGCTGCCGCCGTTCCGGCGGGAGATTTCCTGAGCACCGGAGCACTTGCTCCGGCGCGTTGTCCATTACTCAGTCTTGGGCCATGACGGCCCTGAAGGAGAGCCCCAGCCTTATGGTCCGCCGTACCCTGCCCGCCGTTTTCGCCCTGTTGTTCAGCTCGCCCTTGCTGGCCGGGCAGCAGACGCTGTTCAGCTTCGTGCGCCCGGCCTCGGTGGTCAATGTGGTGACCGAGGATGCCGGCATGCCGCAGTACAACGCGGAGCAGACGGCCGAGGGCGAAGTGTTGCGGCGTGTGGTGTTCAACCCGGCCCAGCGGCCGACTTTGCGCCTGAGCCCGCAAGGCGGGGCGTGGGACTGGTCCGCCGGGCAGTTCCTGACCTTACGCCTGCAAAGTGCCATGGATTGGGCGCTGACCGTGGATGTCACGGTGCAAGGCAGCGATGGCCGCACCTTGACCAGCCGTATCGACCTGCCGGCCGGCCCCGCGCAAACCGTGATGGTGCCGCTGACAGCCAGTTCACCGTTGAACCAGGGCATGCGTGCCGGCCCGCCGATGCCCTGGAACTATGGCGGGCAGCGCCTGCTGCTGACCAGCAGCGCCGGGGCAGTCGACCTCAAGCAGGTGGCCTCGGTGAGCCTGAGCATTCCCAACCCCAAGGTCGCGCAAAACCTGCTGATCGAGCGAGTCGGCATTCAGGATGACGACCAGGCTTACAAGGCTGCCTACCATGAGCTGATCGATACCTATGGCCAGTCCACGCGCGGTAACTGGCCTGAGAAGGTTACCAATGACGAACAGCTCAAGGCAGCCGATACCCGTGAACAGCAACAGCTCAAGGGCTGGCTGACAGAGCGCGGCAAACAGCAGCTGGACCCTTACGGCGGCCTGTTGGCCGGGCCGGCGTTCGCCGCCAAAGGCTTCTTCCGCACCGAAAAGCGTGATGGCCGTTGGTACCTGGTAACGCCGGAAGGGCACCCCTTCTATTCCCTGGGGGTAAACGCCGTGGCGGCAGACGGCGGGCGTACCTATGTCGCTGGGCGTGAAGGCATGTTCAAGGCCCTGCCCGCTGAGGGCAATGCACTGGCCGCTTTCTATGGCGAGGGCAATAACGACGATGGCAATGCCTCGTCGCAAGGGCGCAATTTCAAACAGGGGCGCTGGTTCGACTTCTATGCTGCCAACCTTCAACGTACCTATGGCAAACCCTGCCCGCCCGCAGTGGAGGGCCAGCCCGCCAACTGCCCACCGCTGGCGCTGGATGCGGCCCGCTGGCAGACGCACGCGCTCGACCGCCTGCAGGCCTGGGGTTTCAACACCATCGGCAACTGGAGCGAGCCTGCCCTTGGTCAGGCCAGGCGCCTGCCATACACCGTGCCGCTGTCGATCGTGGGCGACTACACCAGCATCAGTACCGGCATGGACTGGTGGGGCAGCATGCCCGATCCGTTTGACCCGCGTTTCGCCATGGCCACCGAGCGTGCAGTGGCCATTGCCGCCCGCGATCACCGTGACGACCCCTGGCTGATCGGTTACTTCGCCGATAACGAGTTGGCCTGGGCTGCTCCCGGAAGCGACCCCAAAGCCCGTTACGGCCTGGCCTACGGCACCTTGCGCTTGACCACCGACGTGCCGGCCAAGCGCGCATTCCTCAAGCAGTTGCGTGACAAGTATCGCAACCAGGAAGGGCTGTCCAAGGCCTGGGGCATCGAGCTGGCCGCCTGGGAACTGATGGAAGATCCAGGCTTCGAGGCGCCGTTGCCCAACCCGGAGCACCCGGAAATCGAACGTGATTACCAGCATTTCCAACAGGTATTTGCCGAGACCTACTTCAAGACCATTGCCGATTCGTTGAAGTGGCATGCGCCCAATCACCTGCTGTTGGGTGGCCGCTATGCCATCAGCACGCCAGAAGCGGTCAAAGCCTGTGCAGAGTTCTGCGATGTGCTCAGCTTCAATTTCTATACCCTCAAGCCTCAGGACGGTTACGACTTCGCTCGCCTGGCCGAGTTGGACAAGCCGGTGCTGGTGTCCGAGTTCCAGTTCGGCTCGCGCGATCGCGGGCCGTTCTGGCCGGGGCCGCTGGAGTTGGCGCGGGAAGAGGATCGCGGCCCGGCCTACGGCAACTTCCTCAAGGCCGCCCTGGCGCAACCGATGATCGTTGGCGCCCACTGGTTCCAGTACCTCGATCAGCCGGCCAGCGGTCGCCTGCTTGACGGCGAAAACGGTCACCTTGGACTGGTGGCCATCACCGATGTGCCGTACCCAGGGTTTGTTGACGCCGTGCGCAAAAGCAACCTGCAGGCCATGGGCCAATTGCGAGCGCTGCTGGATAAACCGGCGCCCTGAGCGCCAGTTACCGTTCGTCGCGACCATTTGGCCCAAGCCAGTTTGCAAAACACCCAACTACTGAAACAATGCACACCTTTTTTGGACATGGTCGTACGGAGTACAGCGGGTGCAGATCCAGGGTCACTATGAGCTGAAGTTCGAAGCCGTGCGCGAAGCCTTTGCCGCGTTGTTCGATGATCCCCAGGAGCGTGGTGTCGCACTGTGCATCCAGGTGGGGGGCGAAACCGTTATTGACCTGTGGGCCGGCAGTGCCGACAAAGACGGCCAGCAGGCTTGGCACAGCGATACCATCGCCAACCTGTTCTCCTGCACCAAGACGTTCACCGCCGTCACCGCCCTGCAACTGGTCGGCGAGGGTAAGCTGGCCCTCGATGCCCCGGTGACCAACTACTGGCCCGAGTTCGCCCAGGCCGGTAAGCAGTCGGTCACTTTGCGCCAACTGCTCAGCCACCGTGCCGGCTTGCCGGCGATTCGCGAGCTGCTGCCGGCCGAGGCATTGTACGACTGGCAGACCATGGTCGATGCCCTGGCGGCCGAGACACCTTGGTGGACACCCGGCACCGAACACGGCTATGCCGCCATCACCTACGGCTGGCTGATCGGCGAGCTGATTCGCCGCGCCGATGGCCGTGGCCCTGGCGACTCGATCGTGGCCCGCACCGCCCGCCCGTTGGGGTTGGATTTCCACGTTGGCCTGGCAGACGAAGAGTTCCACCGCGTGGCGCATATCGCCCGTGGCAAAGGCAACCCGGGGGATGCCGCAGCGCAGCGCTTGCTACAGGTAACCATGCGTGAGCCAGAGGCGTTGTCGACCCGTGCATTCACCAACCCGCCGGCGATCCTGACCAGTACCAACAAGCCTGAATGGCGTCGTATGCAACAGCCAGCGGCCAATGGCCATGGCAACGCACGCAGCCTGGCGGGCTTCTATGCCGGGCTTCTTGACGGCAGCCTGCTCGAATCTGAACTGCTCGATGAACTGACCCGTGAACACAGCCTGGGTCAGGACCGTACCTTGCTCACCCAAACCCGCTTTGGCCTGGGCTGCATGCTCGACCAGCCCGAGGTGGCCAACGCCACCTTTGGCCTCGGCGCCCGCGCCTTCGGCCACCCCGGTGCCGGTGGTTCGGTCGGTTTTGCCGACCCGGAGCACGATGTGGCCTTCGGTTTCGTGGTCAATACCCTCGGCCCTTATGTGCTGATGGACCCACGCGCGCAAAAGTTGGTACGCGTCCTTGCCAGTTGCCTTTGATCGGGTAATGCGGGTATTGCCCACCCCCTTTGACTATCCTCAATGCCAACGCCTGAAGTGCCTAGGCAAAATATCTTTCTATTTCATGGTGTATCGCTGATGTCTTCACATAAAACCTTAGCACTCGCCCTGTGCCTGACCGCCGTTACCGGCTGCGCCAGCCACTCCCCGGACGGCTCCAAGGAAGGTGGCTCCAACTGGTGGCCTTTCGGTTCGGACAAGGTCGCCGAGCAGGAAGTGAAGGCAGCCGTCACTGAAAACGTGGCCAAGGCTGACGCCAAATCGGAGAGCGCCAGCCGTTGGTGGTGGCCGTTTGGTGGCGATGACAAGCAGGCCAAGGGCCCCGTGGTGCCGAAAATTGACCAGAAGGCCACCCAGGCCTGGCTGGACGAATACGAGCCTAAGCTGCGCGAAGCGATCAAGGACAGCAAGCTGGAGCTTGAGCGCCGCGACAATGTGCTGGCGGTAACCTTGCCGGTTGACAGCTCGTACAACCCTGACCGCCCGAACATGCTGCTGCCCATGACCCTCGGCCCGATCACCCGCGTGGCCAAGACCGTCGAAGGTGACCCCAAGACTGCCGTGCTGGTACTGGGCCATGCCGACAGCAGCGGTGCTGCCGCTGCCAACCAGAAACTCAGCCTGGAGCGCGCCGCTTCGGTATCGGCCATCTTCCGCCTCAGCGGCCTGCAGCGTGACCGCCTGACCCTCAAGGGCATGGGCTCGGTGATGCCGCGTGCGGCCAATGACAGCGCCGAGGGCCGCTCCCTGAACCGCCGCGTGGAAATGCTGCTGACCCCGCAAAACACCATGGTCGCACTGTTGGCCAAGTATCAGCAGGCTGCTCCGGCACCTGCGCCGACCTCGATGGTGGCGGTACAGGATGCCAAGGCACCTGCTGCCAAGGCCACCGACAACAAGCCGGCTGCCAAGCCTGCGGCGAAGAAGCCCGTGGCCAAGGCCAAAGCACCTGTGAAGGCAACAGCCAAGAAGAAAGCGGCGCCGGCCAAGCCTGTTGCCAAGAAAGCTACCGCCGATAAAAAAGTAGCTGCCAATAGCCCTGCGAAGACCAACTGATCGTCAAGGAACGCAGCAATGACCCAATCCCTGGCCGATATGCGCCGCGACTACACCCGTGATGGCCTGGCTGAAGCCCAGGCGCCGGGGGAGCCGTTCGTCCTGTTCCACCAGTGGTTCGCCGATGCGGTGAAAACCGAGCAGGCGCCGGTGGAAGCCAACGCCATGACCCTGGCCACCGTGGACGGCGAAGGCCGCCCGCATTGCCGTGTATTGTTGCTGAAGGGGCTCGACGAGCAGGGCTTCACTTTCTTCACCAATTACGAAAGCGCCAAGGGCCAGCAATTGCAGGCCAACCCTTTTGCAGCCATGACCTTCTTCTGGCCGGCGCTGGAGCGCCAGGTGCGCATCGAAGGGCGGGTGGAGAAGGTCTCGGCGCAGGAGTCGGATGCCTACTATCAGGTGCGCCCGCTGGGCAGCCGCCTGGGGGCCTGGGCCTCGCCGCAGAGCCGGGTGATTGCCGGGCGTGAAGAGCTCGAGGGCCTGGTCAAGGCTACCGAAGCGCGCTTTTCCGACACCCAGCCGCACTGCCCTGAGCATTGGGGGGGCTACCGTTTGTTGCCTGAGCGCATCGAGTTCTGGCAGGGGCGGGCGAGCCGCTTGCATGACCGGTTGAATTACCGGTTCGTGAATGGGCAATGGCAGCGGGAGCGGCTGGCGCCCTGAGGTCCCGGGGCTGCTGCGACACAAGGCCGCTCCCACAGAGGCGATCGCGCTGTACCTGTGGAAGCGGCCTTGTGTCGCGATAGGGCCGCAAAGCGGCCACGACGATCGATCAGGCTACCCCGGATACTCCGCCGCTTCCCGCTCCAACCACCCTGCCAGTTGCTTGCGTCCCACCTTCTCCTGTCGCGCCTGTTCCAACCTTTCCAGCATGAACGCGCGCTTATCAGGATCGGCACCCGCCAGCGACAACGCCAGGTCGCGGTCCATCCAGCGACGCATGCGCACATACAGCCACCCGTGGAAATACAGCCCCGCAACGGTGGCGACCACGACGATGAAGTAATCCATGGCTATCCTTGGTCTCACTTGAAAGGCCTTCGACACAGCCCGGCAGGCTGTACCCCGGCTGAATGAAAACAATTTTATTACGTTTGTACCGTGACAGCCGTCAATGTGCAGCGTCTAATGAGCACCTGACTTATGGAGACTTTACCCATGCGTAAATCCGCTTTGCTGGTGGCGACCTTTACCACCATGTCGCTGCTGCTGGGAGGCTGTGCCTCGAGCCTGACCGGTGACAGCTACTCCCGTGACGAGGCCCGCCGCGTGCAAACCGTGCGTATGGGCACCATCGAGTCCCTGCGCCCAGTCAAGATCGAGGGTACCAAGACCCCGATCGGCGGTGGTGCTGGTGCCATCGTGGGTGGCGTTGCTGGCAGCGCCGTTGGCGGTGGCCGTGGCAGCATCGTCGCTGCGGTGATCGGTGCTGTTGCCGGTGGCCTGGCAGGCTCCGCTGCCGAAGAAGGCCTGACTCGTACCCAAGGTGTCGAAATTACCGTACGTGAAGACGACGGCAGCATGCGCGCCTATGTGCAGGCCGTGCAGGAGAACGAAATCTTCCGCGTGGGTGACCGCGTGCGCATCATGACCGTTGACGGTACCAGCCGCGTTTCGCACTGACCGTAGCGCAGTAAAACAAAACCCCGACCTGGCTGCTGCCAGTCGGGGTTTTTTCATGCCTCAGCCAAATCAACCAACACGGGGCTTGCGGCTGGCCATGGCGGTGACGGCGTAGCCGATCACTGCGGCGAAGAACGAGCCGGTAAGAATCCCCATGCGGTCCATACCGGCGTATTCGCTACTGCCTGGGGAGAAGGCGAGCGAGCCAACGAACAGGCTCATGGTGAAGCCAATGCCGCAGAGTATCGCCACCCCCAGTATTTGCCCCCAGCCAGCACCAGCAGGTAGCGCGGCGAGGCGCAGCTTCACCGCCAGCCATGTCAGGCCGAAAACACCTACGGTTTTGCCCAGCAACAGGCCGACGGCGATGCCCATCGGCACGGGGTGGGTGAAGCTTTCTACGGTCATGCCAGCCAGCGAAACGCCGGCGTTGGCGAAGGCGAACAGTGGCAGGATGGCATAGGCCACCCAAGGGTGCAGGGCATGTTCCAGGGCCAGCAGCGGTGACGTTTCGGCGTTGCGCGTGCGCAGTGGGATGCACAAGGCCAGGGCGACACCGGCCAGGGTGGCATGCACGCCACTCTTGAGCACGCATACCCAGAGGATCAGGCCAATGACCATGTATGGCCCAAGCTTGACCACGCCAAGCCGGTTCATCGCTATCAGCACCACCAGGCAGGCCGCCGCCAGCAGCAGCGATACGCTCGACAGGGTACCGGAGTAGAACAGGGCGATGACAATGATCGCACCCAGGTCGTCGATGATCGCCAGGGTCATCAGGAACAGCTTCAGTGACACCGGCACGCGCTTGCCCAGTAGCGCCAGCACGCCGAGGGCAAAGGCGATGTCGGTGGCAGTTGGGATCGCCCAGCCGGCCACGGCCGCCGGGTTGTCACGGTTGATGAACCAGTAGATCAGTGCCGGCACCACCATGCCGCCAACGGCAGCAGTGGCAGGCAGGATTACCTGGGATGGCTTGGACAGGTGGCCGTCGACCACCTCGCGCTTGACCTCCAGGCCGATCAGCAGGAAGAACAGGGCCATCAGGCCATCGTTGATCCATAGCAGCAATGGCTTGGCGATGTTCAGCGCGCCGATCTGGACGGCGACGGGCACGTCGAGCAGCCCGCTGTACAGGTAGGACAGTGGCGAGTTGTTGATGATCAGGGCCAGAACGGCGGCGGCGATCAGCAGCAGGCCGCTGGCGGCTTCAAGCTGGAAAAAACGGGTGAACAGGCTACGCACGGGCTATAGGCTCTCCATGAGCAGTTTACGAATGGTACGGGCGTACACCCTAGCCTGTGGCGATATTCTTTAAAACAAAAACTATATTCGTTTTTGTTATATGGTGTTGCTGCCTTGGCTTAGTGAAGCCTAGATGCAGATGCAGATGGAGGAGGAGGGGGTGAGGGGAAGGCTGGTCTTGGGGCCGGGTTATTCTGAAGTCTGCCAGCGCCCTCTCGCGGGCAAGCCCGTTGCCACAGTGACATCGCTACCCCTGTGGGAGTTGGCTTACCCGCGAAGAGGCCATGGAAGGCCTCAAGCAATCAGAGGCCGAGCATATCCCGTGCTACCGCCTCGGCAATGCGGATACCATCCACACCCGCGGACAGAATCCCGCCCGCGTAGCCGGCGCCTTCACCCGCCGGGAACAGCCCCTTGAGGTTCAGGCTCTGGTAATCCTCACCCCGGGTAATGCGCAGGGGCGACGAGGTACGCGTTTCGATCCCGGTCAACACCGCGTCATGCAGGTTGTAGCCTTTGATTTGGCGGTCGAATGCCGGCAGTGCCTCACGGATCGCCTCGATGGCGAAGTCCGGCAGGCTTGGCGCCAGATCACCCAGGGTCACGCCCGGCTTGTAGGACGGCTCGACACTGCCCAGTGCGGTCGATGGCCGGCCGGCGACAAAGTCACCCACCAGTTGCGCCGGGGCCTGGTAGTTGCTGCCACCCATCACGTAGGCATGGGCCTCCAGGCGTTCCTGCAGCTCGATACCGGCCAGCGGGCCACCCGGGTAGTCGCGCTCGGGGTCGATGCCGACGACGATGCCGGAGTTGGCGTTGCGCTCGTTACGCGAGTACTGGCTCATGCCGTTGGTAACGACTCGGCCCGGCTCGCTGGTAGCCGCGACCACGGTGCCGCCTGGGCACATGCAGAAGCTGTATACAGAGCGGCCGTTCTTGGCGTGGTACACCAGCTTGTAGTCGGCGGCACCGAGTTTGGGGTGGCCGGCGTACTTGCCCAGGCGCGCCTTGTCGATCAGCGTTTGCGGGTGCTCGATGCGGAAGCCGACCGAGAATGGCTTGGCTTCCATGTACACGCCTTTGGCGTGCAGCATACGGAAGGTGTCGCGGGCGCTGTGGCCAAGGGCCAGGACCACATGGCGCGAGTGCAGCTGCTCGCCACTCTCCAGTACCACGCCAGTCAACTGGCCATCTTCGACCAGCAGGTCGGTGACCTTCTCCTGGAAGCGCACTTCGGCACCCAGGGCAATCATGTCCTGGCGCATCTGCTCGACCATGCCGGTGAGGCGGAAGGTGCCGATGTGCGGCTTGTTGATGTACAGGATTTCGTCCGGGGCACCGGCCTTGACGAACTCTTCCAGTACCTTGCGGCCGTGGTGCTGCGGGTCCTTGATCTGGCTGTACAGCTTGCCGTCGGAGAAGGTGCCGGCGCCGCCTTCGCCGAACTGCACGTTGGACTCTGGGTTGAGCACGCTCTTGCGCCACAGGCCCCAGGTGTCCTTGGTGCGCTGGCGCACTTCCTTGCCGCGTTCGAGGATGATCGGCTTGAACCCCATCTGTGCCAGCAGCAGGCCGGCAAAGATGCCGCACGGGCCGAAACCGACCACGATCGGGCGCTCCTGCATGTCGGCCGGGGCGTGGCCGACGTACTTGTAGGTCACGTCTGGTGCCACGCTGATGTTGCGATCGTCGGCGAACTTGCTGAGCAGTTCGGCTTCGTTGCTGGCTTCCAGATCGATGGTGTAGATGAACAGCAGTTCGCTGTTCTTCTTGCGCGCATCGTAGCTGCGCTTGAACAGGTTGAAGCTGAGCAATTGCTCGTCGCGGATGCCCAGGCGCTGGACGATGGCTTCACGCAGCGCTTCGTCAGGATGGTCCAGGGGCAGCTTCAGTTCGGTGATTCGTAGCATGGCAGGGTCCAGTATCCCGGCCATGGACGGCCGGCGGCTTTACACAAACCGCCAAGTATAAGCTGTTCGCCGCCCTGACTGGCAGGATAAAAGTGCCCGGCGATCAGTTGTCGCGTGCGCCACCGTAGTAGCCGCAGCCTTGCAAGGTCTTGCCGTCGATGTGCAGTTCGGCGCGCAGGTGGCGCACGGCGCCGCTCATGCTGTCGACGCAGCGTTGCGGGGCGACCCACAGTTCCACGTGCTGACCGTTGGCTTCGCTGCTCAGGGTCAGGCCGCCGCCGGGCACTTCTTCTTCAAGGAACGGCAGGGGCAGCGGGTCTTTGCCGGGGCGCTCTATGATCATCCCCTTGCCGCTAGCTTTCACCGCCCAGAACGGCTCCTGGCCGTCGGCGCGCAGGGTTAGCTGCTTGAAGTTGGGGTCTTCGCAGGCACGGGCGGAGGGTTCCAGGCGGTACAGGCGACGCACTTCCAGCTGGCCGTCGTTGTTGGCCTGCTTGCTGCCGGTCAGGCGACCACGGACGTCGGCGAACAGCTTGTCATTGGCGTCCTTGGCAAGGTTGGCGGCCTCCTGCAGGATGCCAGTGGCGCCGACATCATTGATCACGAACGTGCGGTTTTCGCTGCATGGCTTGAACAGCAACTGGCCGTTGGCGGCACGTAGTTCGCCCTGCATGCGCGTGGTGCCGATGTTCGGGTCGCTTGGGGCGTTGGCCATGAGCTGGCAGCCGGCGAACAGGGGCAGCAGGGCGGTGAGCAGCAGGGTGGGGGTGAGGCGCATGGGGCGGGCTCCGGGGATCTTTGCCAAAGAGCTGGCCACGTTACGCAGGGTGTGCTGGGATCACAAGTCAGCAGGCATGAAAAAGGGCCCGAAGGCCCTTTCCCGATCAACCCCCAAGGTACGCGTCGCGCACCTTCGGGTCAGTCAACAGCGCTTCGCCTGTCCCTTGCATCACCACCCGGCCGTTCTCCAGCACATACGCCCGGTCGGCGATTTTCAGCGCCTGGTTGGCGTTTTGCTCCACCAGGAACACCGTCACGCCATCGCGGCGCAGCTGTTCGATGATGTCGAAGATCTGCTGGATGATGATCGGTGCCAGGCCCAGCGAAGGTTCGTCGAGCAGCAGCAGCTTGGGCTTGCTCATCAGCGCCCGGCCAATGGCGAGCATTTGCTGCTCGCCACCGGACATGGTGCCGCCACGCTGGATGTAACGTTCCTTCAGGCGCGGGAACAGCTGCAGCACCTTGTCCAGTTGCTCCTGATAATCGCCTTTGTCGGTGAAGAAACCACCCATCGCCAGGTTCTCCTCTACGGTCAGGCGGGCGAACACGCGGCGGCCTTCCGGCACTACGGCGATGCTCTTGCGCATGATGTGCGAGGACGGCTGGCCGACCAGTTCTTCACCCAGGTACTTGATGCTGCCACTGTGCGCCTGCGGCGAGCCGCACAGGGTCATCAGCAACGTCGACTTACCGGCGCCGTTGGCGCCGATCAGGGTGACGATCTCGCCCTGGTTGATTTCCACGTTGACGCTGTGCAGCGCCTGGATCTTGCCGTAGAAGGTGGAAACGTTTTCGAACTTCAGCATTTACGCTTCCCCCAGGTAGGCTTTGATCACATCAGGGTTGTCGCGGATCTCTTCCGGTGTGCCGTGGGCCAGAGGGGTGCCCTGATTGATCACCACGATATGGTCGGAGATGCTCATCACCAGCTTCATGTCGTGCTCGATCAGCAGCACGGTGACGTTGTGCGACTCGCGCAGGTAGGCGATCAATGCCTTGAGGTCTTCGGTTTCCTTCGGGTTCAGGCCCGCGGCCGGTTCGTCGAGCATGATGATGCGTGGCTGGGTCATCATGCAGCGGGCGATTTCCAGGCGGCGCTGCTGGCCGTAGGCGAGGGTGCCGGCGGTACGGTTGGCGAACTCGGTCAGGTTGACCTTTTCCAGCCAGTACTGCGCGCGTTCCATGGCCTCCTTTTCGCTGCGGCGGAAGCCCGGGGTCTTGAACAAGCCAGCGAAAAAGTTGGTGTTGAGGTGGCGGTGCTGGGCGATCAGCAGGTTTTCCAGCGCGGTCATTTCCTTGAACAGGCGCACGTTCTGGAAGGTCCGCACCACACCCTTGCGGGCGATCTGGTGGCCGGCCAGGCCCTGGATCGGCTGGCCATCGAGCAGGATGGTGCCGCCGCTGGGCTTGTAGAAACCGGTCAGGCAGTTGAACACGGTGGTCTTGCCGGCGCCGTTGGGGCCGATCAACGCCACCACCTGTTTTTCCTTGACGGTCAGGCCCACGCCGTTGACCGCCAACAAGCCGCCGAAGCGCATGCTCAGGCCGCTGACTTGCAGAATTTCGCGGCTCATCGACGCAGCTCCATGTGTGGACGTTGCATAGGCAGCAGGCCTTGCGGACGCCAGATCATCATCAACACCATCAGCGCACCGAACATCAGCATCCGGTATTCGCTGAACTCACGCATCAGCTCGGGCAGCAGGATCATCACGATGGCCGCGAGAATCACGCCCAGTTGTGAGCCCATGCCGCCAAGCACGACGATGGCGAGGATGATCGCCGACTCGATGAAGGTGAACGACTCCGGCGTCACCAGGCCTTGGCGCGCGGCGAAGAAGCTACCGGCGAAACCGGCGAAGCAGGCACCCAGGGTGAACGCCGAGAGTTTGATCACGGTCGGGTTGAGGCCCAGTGCGCGGCAGGCGATCTCGTCTTCGCGCAGGGCTTCCCAGGCGCGGCCGATCGGCATGCGCAGCAGGCGGTTGATGACGAACAGCGCCAGCAGCGCCAGCAGCAGGGCCACCAGGTAGAGGAAGATGACCTTGTTGATCGAGTTGTATTCCAGGCCGAAGAACTCGTGGAAGGTCTGCATGCCCTCGGCGGCGCGGCGTTCGAAGGTCAGGCCGAAGAACTCCGGCTTGGGGATGTTGCTGATGCCGTTGGGGCCGCCGGTCCAGTCGGTGAGGTTACGCAGGAACAGGCGGATGATCTCGCCGAAGCCGAGGGTCACGATCGCCAGGTAGTCACCCCGCAGGCGCAGTACCGGGAAGCCAAGCAGGAAGCCGAAGGTGGCGGCCATCAGGCCGGCAATCGGCAGGCACACCCAGAAGCTCCAGCCCAGGTAGTGCGAGAGCATGGCGTAGCTGTAGGCGCCGACGGCGTAGAAGCCGACATAGCCAAGGTCGAGCAGGCCCGCCAGGCCAACCACGATGTTCAGGCCAAGGCCCAGCAACACGTAGATCAGGATCAACGTGGCAATGTCGACCGCACCGCGCGAGCCGAAGAACGGCCACACCAGTGCCGCCACGATCAACCCGATGATCACATAGCGCTGGGTCTTGGGCAGGGTCAGGTAGTTGCTGACGGCCGGCGGGATCAGCTTGCGATCCGAACGGCGGCCCATCACCGAGCTCCACTGCTTGTCGAACAGCACACGCAGGAACATCAGCACCGAACACACGGCGATGATGCTGATGGTGAACGAGCCCTGGCTGTGCACGGCCAGGCTGATGCCGTCGATGCTCAGTTTCAGGCCCAGTACCGGGAAGGCCACGGCCCATACCAGCAAGGCGCTGAAGAACGCCTGTTTGAGATTTTTGTTCATACTTTTTCAACCTCCGGGCGGCCCAGAATGCCGGTCGGCCGGAACAGCAAGACAAGAACCAACAAGCCGAATGCCACCACGTCCTTGTACTGGTCGCCGAAGATGTCGGCGCCAAAGGCTTCCGCTACACCCAGCACCAGCCCGCCGAGCATGGCGCCCGGAATGCTGCCGATGCCACCCAGCACCGCCGCAGTGAAGGCCTTCAGGCCCACCAGGAAACCGGCGTTGGGGTTGATCACCCCGTACTGCATGCTCAGCAGCACGGCTGCCACGGCTGCCAGGGCGGCACCGATGACGAAGGTGAGGGCGATGATGTTGTTGGTGTTGATGCCCAGCAGGTTGGCCATCTTGATGTCTTCGGCGCAGGCGCGGCAGGCGCGGCCCAGGCGGGAGCGGGAGATGAACAGGGTGAGCAGGGTCATGGCCACCAGGGTGACCACGAACACCAGGACTTGCATGTAGCTGATCAGTACTTCTTCAGCACCGCCTGGCCCGAAGGAGAAGCTGCCGGGGATCAGGTTGGGGATGGATTTGTCCTTGGAGTCTTGCGACAGCAAGACGGTGTTCTGCAGGAAGATCGACATGCCGATGGCGGAAATCAGCGGAATCAACCGGTTGCTGTTGCGCAGAGGGCGATAGGCAACCCGTTCGATACTGTAGCCATAGGCACTGGTGACGAAGATCGTCGCGACAAAGGCGACGGTCATCAGGATCGGCAGCGAATGGATGCCCATCATGGCCAGGCCCGCCAGGGCGATGAAGGCCACGTAGGAACCGATCATGTACACCTCGCCATGGGCGAAGTTGATCATGCCAATGATGCCGTACACCATCGTGTAGCCGATGGCGATCAAGGCATAGGTGCTGCCGATGGTCAATCCATTAACCAGTTGTTGGAAGAAATGGTAGATCTCAGGCATTACAGCGCTCCTAAAAACCTGATTTGCATTTCGCTGGCGGGGGTAGGCCAGGAAACCGCGGGTGACGGTTTTAAGATTTTCAGGTGAGCCCGCCCCGGATCGCGGGGATCGGGCCCATGAACCTCGTAAAACAAAGCCCACTGCTCGCACAGTGGGCTTCTACGGTCAGCTATTTAGTCACGCAGTTACTGAGGGGAGACTTCGGTCTTCGGCTTGCCGAAGTGCCATTCGTAGACCACGAACTTGAAGTCTTTCAGATCGCCTTTCTCGTCATACGACAGGGTGCCGGTAGGGGTCTTGAACGAGCCGGCGTGGATGGCAGCAGCCACCTTGTCGGTGTCGTCGGACTTGGCGGCCTTGATGCCTTGGGCGATCAGCTCGACAGCCGAGTAGGCCGGGAATACGAACGGGCCGCTTGGGTCCTTGCCGTCAGCCTTGATGGCGTCGACGATCTTCTTGTTCTCAGGGTCGGCGTCGAACGACTTCGGCAGGGTGACCAGCAGGCCTTCGGAGGCGTTCTGGGCGATCTGCGAAATGGAGTCGTTACCCACGCCCTCTGGGCCCATGAACTTGGCTTTCAGGCCTTTTTCCTGGGCCTGGCGCAGGATCAGGCCCAGCTCTGGGTGGTAGCCGCCGTAGTAGACGAAGTCGACGTTGTTCTGCTTGAGCTTCTGGATGATCGAGGAGAAGTCTTTGTCGCCGGCGTTCAGGCCTTCGAAGACGGCAACCTTGGTGCCTTTGGCTTCGAGGGTTTGCTTGACCGCGGTGGCAATGCCTTCACCGTACTGCTGCTTGTCGTGCAGTACCGCAACCACTTTCGGCTTGACGTGGTCGGCGATGTAGTTGCCGGCGGCTGGGCCCTGGGCGCTGTCCAGGCCGATGGTACGGAAGATCAGCTTGTAGCCACGGGCGGTGATTTCCGGCGAGGTGGCGGCCGGGGTGATCATGATCACGCCTTCGTCTTCGTAGATGTCGGACGCTGGCTGGGTGGAGCTGGAGCACAGGTGACCGATGACGAACTTGACGCCGTCGTTGACCACTTTGTTGGCGACTGCCACGGCCTGTTTAGGGTCGCAGGCGTCGTCGTATTCCTTGGCTTCGAGCATCTTGCCATCGACGCCGCCCGCGGCGTTGATATCCTTGATGGCTTGCTTGGCGCCGATGAACTGCATGTCGCCGTACTGGGTCACAGGACCCGTTTTAGGACCGGCGATGCCGATCTTGATGGTATCGGCGGCAAACGAATGGCTGGCTACCCCGGCCAGAACCATTGCGGCGAACAGCTTGGAAATCTTGATCATAGTGCTCCACTCATTCTGTTGTAATTCTTATAGTCCTGGCGGCCAGGGCTACAGACCGGGCGGGATTTGCGGCGTGGCTGTGCCAACGCGCAAGCCCACCTTCCCCCGGAACATGTCCCGGAACTGTACCGGTACAGTGTAGAGCGCTGTTCGAGCGCTTGAAAAGCGGTCGAAAAGTGCCTGCTTCCTGGGTTGTCGCTTGATCGACAGAAAGATACAGAAAGGCGCCATCAAACTGCCTGCATCTGCGACCCCGCCCCACAACTTCGGGGTCAATCGACCAAATTACATATTTGAAACCGGGTTTTTCTGCAAAAATGCCGGCCTTTTTTAATTGGCGATTTTTGCGGATACCACCCATGACTGATCAAACAAGCACCCTCTATGCCAAATTGCTTGGCGAGACGGCAATCATCGAGTGGAAAGCACTGGAACGTTTCTGGGCCAAGGGTGACCTGATTTGGGTCGACCCCAGCCTGGACCTGATCACCGTTGCCGAAGCGATGGCCGAGAATCGCAGCGAGATCTTCGCCAAGTGGCGTAGTGATGGCACCGTTGGGCCGGTCTCGGCCGAGCAGGCACTGGACCTGCAAAGCCGCGATCCAGAGATCTGGGCGGTGGTGGTTTCGCCGTTCATCGTGATCCAGGTGAAGCACACGGAAGAGGCGTGATCTTTTTTGGTGCGCAAAAATACGCAGCAGCCCCGTTTTGGTGCTTGAAGCCGTGCAAGGCGGGTAGAGGTAAGTAACAATTCGGCGTGGCGGTAACAGTTTACGGGATGCGTAATGGGGCTGCCTTGCGGCCTGGATTGATATCGAATTTGTCTGGAGACGTTGATGAGCTCACAACTACCTTCGCTTGGATTCGCCGGCATCGGCCTGATGGGCCTGCCCATGTGCCGTCGTCTGTTGGCAGCGGGATATCCGCTGACGGTATGGAACCGTAGCCCAGACAAGTGTGCCGCCCTGGTCGCTGCCGGCGCGCGCCTGGCCAGCAGCCCGGCCCAATTGTGCCGCGACAGCGACATGGTGCTGCTGTGCCTGGCCGACACAGCAGTGGTGCGCGAGGTGGTGTTCGGCGAGCAAGGCATTGCCCAGGGCGGGCGCAGCGGCCAGTTGCTGATCGATTTCTCCAGCCTGGAACCAACCGCCACCCGTGAAATGGCAGCCGAACTGGCAGCACTGTGTGGCATGGCGTGGTTGGATGCGCCGGTATCTGGCGGTACGCCAGGTGCTGAAGCAGGCACACTGGCCATCATGGTCGGTGGTGAGGTGGCCGACTTGCAGCGTGCACACCCGGTGCTGCAGGTGCTTGGCCAGCGCGTGACGCACATGGGGGCGGTAGGCGCGGGCCAGGTGACCAAGGCCTGCAACCAGATGATCGTAGCCTGCAATGCCCTGGTGATTGCCGAAGTAGTGGCATTGGCCGAGCAGTCGGGCGTAGACGCGACACTGATTGCCGAAGCGCTGGCCGGTGGCTTTGCCGATTCCAAGCCGTTGCAGATCCTGGCGCCGCAGATGGCCGAGAGCCGCTTCGAGCCGATCAAGTGGCATGTACGCACGCTGCTCAAGGACCTGGATGGCGCGGTCAAGTTCTCCCGTGAGCAAGGCTCGGCGACGCCGCTCAGCGGCCTCGCCGCGCAATTGATGCGCCTGCACGGTAGCCAGGGTTACCTGCAAAAAGACCCGGCGACCCTGGTGGAGCTGTACCGCAACAAGGCGTGAGTACGCCGTTCTGGCGCTGTAGCCGCTCCAGCAGCGGCCGCAGCTCTGCCAGCGGCACGGGGCGCCCCAGCAGGTAGCCCTGCAGGTAGTCGCAACCGTGGCTTTCCAGGAAGGCCTGTTGTTCGGCGGTTTCCACGCCCTCGCTGACGACCTGCAAGTGCAGGGTATGCGCCATGACGATGATCGCCTGGACGATTTCGCGGTCTTTCTGGCTGCCCGGCACATCCTGCAGGAAAGTGCGGTCGATTTTCAGCACGTCCAGTGGCAGGCGCTTGAGGTAGGCCAGTGACGAGTAGCTAGTGCCAAAGTCATCGATCGACAGCGCCACGCCCAGGGCGCGCACGCGCTTGAGCAGGCTGACCGTACGCTGGATATCGCCCATCAGTGCGTTCTCGGTCACCTCCAGCTCAAGTTGGCGCGGCGCCAGGGCGGCATGGAACAGCGCCTTTTCAACTTCGTTGGGCAGTTCGTCGTGGCTGAGGGTGACTGCCGAGCAGTTGACCGTGACCTTGAGTTCGCCGTAGCCGTGGCGCTGCAAGTAGGCCAGGTCGGCGCAGGCGTGGCGCAGTACCCACAGGTCGAGGTCGATGATCAGGCCGTTGGCTTCGGCAATGCCGATGAAACGGTCGGGCCCCAGCAGGCCGTGTTGCGGGTGCTGCCAGCGCAGCAGCGCTTCCAGTTTGGCCACTTGCCCGCTGCGCAGGTCGAAGATGGGCTGGTAGTGCACGCACAACCCGCGCTCTTCCAGCAGGGCCAGTCTCAGCTCTTCTTCCAGTTGCAGTGCAATCGAAGCCCTGGCCTTCAGGCTGTCGTTGAAGAAGTTCAGGCTGTTGCGGCCGTTGTCCTTGGATTGATAGAGGGCCAGGTCGGCATGCTTGAGCAACTCTTCGGCTGTGCTGCCGTCGTCCGGGAAGATGCTCACGCCAATGCTGGTGGTCATGACCATGCGCCGGCCGCCCAGGTCGATGGGGTCTTTCATTCGTTGCATGATGCGCTGGGCCAGGTGACGGGCTTCGTCGCGGCTGTTGAGGCTGGTGACCACACAGAACTCGTCGCCACCCAAGCGCGCAACCAGGTCTTGGCTGCGGGTAGCGGCCTTGATGTGGTTGGCGATCACCTTGAGCAGCTCGTCACCGGCGTCGTGGCCGAGGCTGTCGTTGATGCGCTTGAAATGGTCGATGTCGAGGAACATCACCGCCAGGCGGTTTTCGTTGGCCTGGTGTTCGACCAGGCGTTCGGCGAACACCTGGTTGAAACCACGGCGATTGACCAGGTTGGTCAGGGCATCGTAATGCGCGGCCTGCTGCAGTGACGCGCGGGCTTGGTCCAGTTGGCTGAGCAGCACGCTGACCCGACGCAGATCGTGCTCTTTGCTCTGCAGCTTCTTGTCGGCCAGCGCGGCGCTGATGCTGGCGCCACTGATCAGCAGGGTGATGAAGCCAATGCCCAGCGCCAGTTGCAGGCTGTTGTCGCCAGACGGCAGACGCAGTGCGGTATCGGCCGGGATGACCAGGGTCATGGCCGACATCGCGGTGAAATGGGTGGTAACGATACCGCCTGCCAGCAGCAGGCTGGCGCCGTACTTCATGGCCTGGTACAGGGTGCCGCTGCCATTGCGCAAATAGTGAGCCAGGCACAACGCGGCCAGGCTCGTGAGCAGGGCGATGGCGGCAGAGGCCAGCAGCAGGCCGGTCTGGTAGTACTGGACGGCGCCGGTTTCCATTGCGGCCATGCCGACAAAATGCATCAGGATGATGCCCAGGCCAATCAGCGCAGCGCTAAGCACAAAGTGATACGCGCGCATCTGGCTGCGTTCGAGGCTGTGCATGGCCAGCCAGGCGACACCCAGGGCAATGAGCAGCGAGAGGATGGTCAGCGAGACGTCATAGTGCACTTCCACCGGGGCCTGGAAGGCCAGCATGCTGATGAAGTGCATGGCCCAGATGCCGCCGGCCAGGCAGCAGGCGCCGAGCATGTTCCATTGCCGGTGTGCGGTGGGGTCGTCGCTGTGTGACTGGCGTTCGGCCATGTCGAGGGTAGCGAAGCAGGACGCGCTGGCGACGAAGTAGGCGAGTAGAACCAGTAACGGTTCATGCCGACAATCGATGACGATGCGCCCGGTTGCCGGAAGATCAGCGAACAGTTGCAGCCCCAGCCATTCCATGGAATGCCTCTTGATCGAGTTTTCACTCGTCTGCGCAACCACCCTGTGCAGACTGTCCAGAGGCAGTATAGGAAGGAGTATTTAAGCCTTCCTGACTAATGGCACATTGATTTGTACGATTTGGTTATCGGATTAATCGCCAGAGGGCATAGAAACGAAGGGGATGTGGCTGTAGGGGCCTTGTGCTGCAAAGGGGCCGGATGCCTCGCAACAATGTGCAAGGCAAATGACCCTTTCGCAGCAAAGGCTGCTCCTACAGAACGCTGGTCAGGCCACCAAGGTGTCAGCCAGCCACCAGCACGCGAATGGCTTCCAGGCGCAGGGCGGCTTTCTCCAGCATTGCCAGGCCATCTTCGCGTTGCTTGCGCAGGGCGTCGATTTCGCTGTCACGCACACTTGGGTTGACCGCTTGCAGGGCTACGAGGCGGGCCAACTCTTCGTCTGCCTCCGCCGCCAAACGGCGCTGGGCTTCGGCAACGCGCTCGACGTGGATGGGCAGGATCTTCTCCTCGCCGCCACTGATGCGCTTGGCCAGTACATCGCGTTGGGCCTGGACGAACTTGTTGGCGCTGGCGCGTGGCACGCTTTCGAGCTGGTCGTTGAGGGTTTCGAAGGCCACGCGCGATGCCAGGTCGTTGCCGTTGGCGTCGAGCAGGCAGCGCAATGCCGCCGGCGGCAGGTAGCGGCCCAGTTGCAGGCTGCGCGGTGCCACCACTTCACTGACGAACAGCAATTCCAGCAGCACGGTGCCCGGTTTGAGCGCCTTGTTCTTGATCAGCGCCACGGCGGTGTTGCCCATCGAGCCGGACAGCACCAGGTCCATGCCGCCCTGCACCATAGGGTGTTCCCAGGTAAGGAACTGCATATCCTCGCGCGACAGCGCCTGGGCGCGGTCGTAGGTAATGGTCACACCTTCGTCGTCGCCCAGCGGGAAGCTGGCATCGAGCATCTTCTCGCTTGGTTTGAGGATCAGTGCGTTCTCGGAATGGTCTTCACTGTCGATGCCGAAGGCGTCGAACAGGGTTTCCATGTAGATCGGCAGGGCGAATTGGTCGTCCTGTTCGAGAATGTCTTCGACCAGCGCCTGGCCTTCGCCGGCACCGCCGGAGTTGAGCTCCAGCAGACGGTCACGCCCTGTGTGCAGTTCGGCTTCCAGGCGCTCGCGCTCGCCGCGGGCATCGGCCACCAGGGCATCCCAGGCCTTGCTTTCGCCACCCTCGAGCAGCGGCAGCAGGCGTGGGCCGAACTGGTGCTGCAGGGCGTTGCCGGTGGGGCAGGTGTTGAGGAAGGCGTTGAGACCTTCGTGGTACCACTGGAACAGACGCTCTTGCGGGCTGTCCTGCAGATACGGGATGTGCAACTGGATGGTGTGCTTCTGGCCGATCCGGTCAAGGCGGCCAATGCGCTGTTCGAGCAGGTCGGGGTGCGCCGGCAGGTCGAACATCACCAGGTGGTGAGCGAACTGGAAGTTGCGGCCTTCGCTGCCGATTTCGGAGCAGATCAGCACCTGGGCGCCAAACTCTTCATCGGCGAAGTAGGCAGCGGCGCGGTCGCGCTCGAGGATGCTCATGCCTTCGTGGAACACCGAGGCCGGGATGCCGGAGCGCACGCGCAGGGCGTCTTCCAGGTCCATGGCGGTTTCGGCGTGGGCGCAGATCACCAGCACCTTGGTGCGCTTGAGCATCTTCAGGGTGTCGATCAGCCAATCCACGCGCGGGTCGAAACGCCACCAGCGCTCGTCGTCGGCCGCTTCTCCTTGGGCTTGGAAGGCGACTTCCGGGTACAGCTCGGCGTGCTCGCCGGCTGGCAGGTCGCGGTATTGCTCGGGTGTGGCCAGCGGGTAGGGGTGCAACTGGCGCTCGGGGAAGCCCTGAATCGCCGCACGGGTGTTACGGAACAGCACGCGGCCGGTGCCGTGGCGATCCAGCAGCTCGCGGATCAGACGCGCGCTGGCCTGGGTGTCGCCATCGTTGACCGCGGCCAGCAGGGCTTCGCCTTCGGCACCCAGGAAGCCCTGGATGGTGGCGTGGGCCTTGGGCGACAGGCGGCCTTCGTCGAGCAGTTCCTGTACCGCTTCGGCGACCGGGCGATAGTGCTCGCTCTCGGCGCGGAAGGCCGCCAGGTCGTGGAAACGGTTAGGGTCGAGCAGGCGCAGGCGGGCGAAGTGGCTGTCCTGGCCAAGCTGCTCGGGGGTGGCGGTGAGCAGCAGCACGCCCGGGATCACCTGGGCCAGTTGCTCGACCAGGCTGTATTCGGTGCTGGCCTGGTCTTCGTGCCAGACCAGGTGGTGAGCTTCGTCGACGACCATCAGGTCCCAGCCAGCGGCAAACAGCGCGTCCTGGGCTTTTTCGTCGTCGACCAGCCACTCCAGCGCTACCAGCGCCAGCTGGGCGTCTTCGAACGGGTTGCTGGCGTCGCTTTCGATGAAGCGTTCGGCGTCGAACAGGGCTACCTGAAGGTTGAAGCGCCGGCGCATTTCCACCAGCCACTGGTGCTGGAGGTTTTCTGGCACCAGGATCAGTACGCGGTTGGCACGGCCAGACAGCAGCTGGCGGTGAATGACCAGGCCGGCCTCGATGGTTTTGCCCAGGCCCACTTCGTCGGCCAGCAAAACGCGCGGAGCGCTGCGGTCGGCGACTTCACGGGCGATGTGCAACTGGTGGGCGATGGGTTGTGCGCGGCAGCCGCCCAGGCCCCACAGCGCCGACTGCATCTGTTTGCTGGTGTGCTGCAGGGTGTTGTAGCGCAGGCTGAACCACGACAGCGGGTCGATCTGCCCGGCGAACAGGCGGTCGCTGGCCAGGCGAAACTGGATGAAGTTCGACAGCTGAGTTTCTGGCAGGGTACGCGGCTGGTTTTGCCCGTCCAGGCCGTGGTAGACCATCAGCCCGTCGATGTCCTCGACCTCGCGGACGGTTAGCTTCCAGCCTTCGAAGTGGGTGATCTGGTCACCTGGCGAGAAGCGCACGCGGGTCAGCGGCGCATTGCGCAGGGAATACTGGCGGGTGTCGCCAGTGGCCGGGTAGAGCACGGTCAACAGGCGGCCATCCTGCGCCAGGATGGTACCCAGGCCGAGCTCTGCTTCGCTGTCGCTGATCCAGCGTTGCCCCGGTTGATACTGCTGCGCCATACTGCCTGAACTCCCGCGATGAAAAAGCCGATTATGTTAACGGATCGGCCGGTCAGACCAAAGTGCGAACGCACCGAAAGGTGCCGAACGACAACAGGAAGTAAGTCAGTCTAGCCGTTTCATCGTCTCGCACCGTGCAGCCGACGAGGGCCTCGCATCAACATGTCTGCCAAGCATCGCTGGATCAGCGCTTCGATGGCCGTGGGCAGCCTGCTGCTGCTGAGCGCCTGCGAGCAGAAAAACTTCGAGACCTTGCCCCCCATTCCGATGGAGCAGCTTGAGGTACTCGGCGTACAGACGCCGATCAAGAGCGTGCATTTTCGTGATCGCGACGGCGAAGGCCTACTGGTGTTGAGCCGCAGCGATGGCCAGGCCAGCGACCCGGAAAGCGAACAGGAAGTGGACAAGGTGGTGCTCAAGGCCACCTTGTACGGGCGCACGGCTGAGAGTGACGCCTTCAAGGCGCGTTGGCAGATCGAGCAGGAAACCACGTGCCCGGGGCTGGACCTGGACGTGGACTTCTACAATGACGTCAGTGACGTCAGCGAC
The DNA here is from genome assembly GCF_001320885.1 of Pseudomonas sp. NBRC 111140. Taxonomy (NCBI): domain Bacteria; kingdom Pseudomonadati; phylum Pseudomonadota; class Gammaproteobacteria; order Pseudomonadales; family Pseudomonadaceae; genus Pseudomonas; species Pseudomonas sp. NBRC 111140. The sequence goes on along the minus strand of NZ_BCBQ01000037.1, from coordinate 12,799 downwards.
CTGAACAAGGATGGTGTAGCCGAGGTGACCGTGGCCAGCCATGCCTTCTGCGGTGGCGGTATCGACCCGCACGACATCGCCATCGAGATGCGCGAAGGGCAGGCCAGCTACACCATTACCGGCCAGTCGCTGATCACCCCGGCGGGCGAGGACCCCGTCGGTGGCGAGCGCGAGGACAGCGCCTCGCTGAAAAACGCGCCGCAAGTATTGCGTGATCATATGGACGCGGTCTGGCAGCAGGTTTACAAGCGGCCTTGGAGCGAAGCCAGCCCGCCAGGCGACGATGAGCCTGACGACGAAGCCGAGTAAATGTTGCCCACAACATCAAGGTAAACCCACGCCTGCCGATACATGGGGCATAGGAGAACGTCCATGCTGCCGCCGATCATCCCGCTCAGTGCTGCCCCGGTGACCTCGCAACAGGACCCGGTCAAGCCAACCCCCGACATCAAGCCTGTGGTGCCGGCCCAGCCTGCGTCCGGTGAAAGTGCCATCGACCTCAAGCAGCAGCGCGACCCGCAGGAGCAGGCACTGTTGCTGCGTGACGAGCAGCGTCGCCAGCAGCAACGTCGGCAAAAGGGTGATCAGCAGCGGTACAACGCCTTACCGGGTGACGAGGTCAACGCCGACAACACCGTGCCAGTGGCGCCATTGATGGGCGAGCATGTACGGCAGGGGTTGCTGGTGGACATCGAAGTCTGACGCAGGGCTGGTCAGCGCCTGCCGCTGGCTTCATCATGCAATTCTCAGTTGATCGTCGAGCCACCCATGAGCCAAGACAACCTCATCGATTTCGATGCCGAACGCGCCAAGCGCGTCCACGACCTCAAGGAAAAACGCCTGAACGAGATGCGCAACGCATTCGAGCAGGCCCTGCCGTTGAGCACCAGCAAGAAAAAGAAGCCCAAGGGCAAGCCCAAGAAGCGCTGAAACTTGACGCAGGTCAACCCTGCACCCGCCTCGCGTGCCCGGCCCCGGGCACCATTGACCCCGATCAATTTTCCCAGTCCCCACATTGGTTAACTTGCCCTCCATCGGACAACGGCAAACGAATGGGGAGGCCAGCATGTTCTTCGACAACGTGGTTATCGCCGGTGTGGTAACGGTCGGGTTGATGTTCGCTTTCTTTGCCGGTCTGGGCATTTTCATCTGGAAGGACTCGAAAAAGCGCAAGCCGCGCTGACCTTCCGGGTATACGAGCACGCAAGGCATTTAGGGCGACTTCGGTCGCCCATTTTTTTGCCTGCAATTTTTGTGTTGCCTGTGCGCGAAAGGGTCGGCATAGGTTGACTGAGATGGGTTGCTTAGATGATTAGCTAGCTAATTAATCGTTTCCACTTTATCCTGCTCACCATTGTCTATCGTTTCAGTAAGACCATTCCCCCGCAAGGTCCGCCTCGTGCCCATCACCCTTCAGGCCCTGTTCGCCCCCAGCAGCCTCGCCCTCAAGTTCGCCATCAAGACTTTGCTCGGTGGTGGCCTGGCGTTGTGGCTGGCGATGCGTTGGGGCCTGGAGCAACCCGCTTGGGCGCTGATGACGGCTTTCATCGTCGCCCAGCCGCTATCGGGCATGGTGGTTCAGAAAGGCCTGGCGCGGTTTGCGGGTACCTTGGTCGGCACCGTCATGTCGGTAGTGTTAATTGGCCTGTTCGCGCAGACACCTGGCCTGTTTCTGCTTAGCCTGGCCTTGTGGCTGGCGCTTTGTACCGCCGCGTCCACCCAGTTGCGCAGCGCCTGGGCCTACGCCTTCGTGTTGGCCGGCTACACCGCGGCGATCATTGCCTTGCCGGCCATCGACCACCCGCTGCAGGTGTTCGACCAGGCCGTGGCCCGTTGCACCGAGATTTGCCTGGGCATTTTCTGCGCTACAGCCAGCAGTGCCTTGCTCTGGCCCATGCGGGTCGAGCAGCAACTGGGCGGGCAAGCACGGCAGGCTTTGCAGAACGGCCTGCAAGCCGCCAGCGCCATGCTGGGTGGTGAGGACGAGGCGCGTAAAGGCCTGCTGGACAGCCTGGGGCGCATCGTTGCCATCGACAGTCAACGTGAGCATGCCTGGTTCGAGGGCAACCGCGGGCGCCAGCGTGCCCGTGCCATTCGCGGCCTTAGCCAGAAGCTGATGGTGCTGTTGCGCATCTCCCGTTCGGTGCGCCGCCAGTGGCGGCAACTGGATGAGCGGGAGGCCGGGCGTCTGGCGCCCTGGTTGGAGGAGGTGCGCACGCTGCTGGGCAAACCCGATCAGCCCAGCCTGTTGCTGTTACGCCAGCGCATTTGGGATGCCGCTCACAATGAGCAGATCAGCCCGTCGGAACACTTCTGCCTGGCGCGCATGGCCCTGCTGCTGGATTACGCCATGGCTGCCAGCCAGGCGCTGGAGGATGTGGAGGCTGGCAGGGCACCCAAGGATGTGTCCCAGGGTCTGGCTGCACACCGTGATTGGTCGCTGGCCTTGCTGTTCGGTTCGCGTAGCGCGCTGGCCTTTCTGGTCATGAGCGGCTTCTGGCTGGCCACGGCCTGGCCTTCGGCGCCGGGTGGCCTGGTGCTGACCTGTGTGGTCTGCAGCCTGTTCGCCAGCCGCGAGAATGGTGCGCAAATTGGCCTGAGCTTTCTGCGGGGGATCTTTTTGGCGATACCTGCGGCGTTTTTGGTCGGGCAGATCTTGCTCCCGCAATGGAGCAGCTTCGCCATGCTCTGCCTGGGTATGGGTGTGCCGCTGTTTCTGGGCGCATTGGGTATGGCCCACCCACGTACCGGGGCCACCGCCACCTCTTACTGCCTGCACTTCATTGTGCTGGTGTCGCCGCTTAACGCCATGCAGTTCGGCGTGGCGACCCTGCTGAACAGTGCCCTGGCGATGCTGGTGGGGGTATCGGCGGCGGTCATGGCCTTTCGTTTATTGGTGTTTCGCCACCCGGCCTGGCTGGGGCGGCGCTTGCGCGCGGCAACCCAAAGCGACTTGGTGCGCCTTACCCGGCGCGATTTGCGCGGGGCCGACAGCTGGTTTGGCGGGCGCATGGCCGACCGCCTGATGCAACTGGCGCGGCATGCCAGCGAATTACCGGAAGACCAGCGCAAACGCTGGGATGATGGCCTGCACGGGCTGGATATCGGCGACGAACTGGTGCACCTGCGCATGTGTCTGGCTGTCGCCCAGGCCCCCTTGGGGCTAGCCGAGCGTGAGTACCTGCAACAAGTGGAGGCAGTGCTGGCCAAAGGGCCGGCTGCCGGGCGTGGTCAGCGCCTGGATACTGCCAGTGAACAGTTCCTTGCTGCGTTGCGCCGCCTGCCTGCCAGCGACCCGCTACGGCTGGCCGAGGGGGCGGTGCTGCAGTTGCAGAAAAGCTGGGGCAAGTGGTGTCGCTGGCAGGAGGAAACCCATGGGGTTGCGTGAGTGGGAAGTGGGCGGCGTGCTGCTCAGCCCGTTTCTGCTTTATGTGTTGTTGGCGCTGCTGCTCACCGGCCTGCTGCGCCTGGTGGTGCAGGCTACACCGTTGGGGCGCTGGATCTGGCACGAAGCGCTGTTCGACGCGGCGCTGTTCGTTTGTGTGTTGTTCCTGGTGGTGCGCCTGCTGGGAGCGTTATAAAGGAGTGTTTCGATGCGTGCGGCCGTACGTACTCTGGTAACCCTGTGTGTGGTGGCTTTGGCCGTGTTGGCCGGCTACCAACTGTGGCAGTACTACATGCTTACCCCATGGACCCGCGATGCCCGGGTGCGTGCCGATGTGGTGGTAATCGCACCTGATGTGTCCGGCTGGGTGCGCGAACTCAAAGTGCATGACAACCAGCAGGTCAAGGCCGGCGACCTGTTGATGAGTATCGACCGTGAGCGTTTCCAGGCCGCTTTCGACCAGGCCAGCGCCGTGACTGAAACTCGCGCCCAGCAACTGCGTTTGCGCGAGCGAGAGGCAGCCAGGCGAACTGCCCTGGGGCCCGAGGCGATCAGTGCCGAGTTGCGTGAAAACGCCCAGATCAATGCCGCCATCGCGCGTGGCGAGCTACACGAGGCTGAGGCGCAGTTGCAGGTGGCCAAGATCAACCTGGCGCGCAGTGAAGTGCGGGCACCGCGCAGCGGGCATATCACCAACCTGCGTCTGGCCGAAGGCAACTACGTGAACACCGGGCAAGCGGTGATGGCCCTGGTGGATGATTCAACTTTTTACATCCAGGCCTATTTCGAGGAAACCAAGCTGCCGCGCATTGGCGTGGGGGACTCGGTGAAAGTTTGGCTGATGGGCGCGGGCGAGCCGATGCAGGGGCATGTAGAGAGCATCAGCCGCGGCATCACCGACCGCAACAGCAACCCGGACAGCCAGTTGCTGCCGGAGGTGGAACCCACTTTCAACTGGGTGCGGCTGGCTCAGCGGATACCGGTGAGGATTCGCCTGGATCAGGTGCCGGAAGGGGTGACCCTGAGTGCGGGGATGACCGCGAGTGTGCAAGTGCGTGAGGATCAGGATCGCTAGTGAAGGCCCTGGGGCCGCAAAGCGGCCCCAAGATGCCGAACTCAGAGAAACATCCCGCCCGATACCTCCAGCCGCTGCCCGGTAATCCAGCCATTGCCGTCTTCCAGCAGCAGCGCAATCGCTGCCCCGATATCATCCGGCAACCCCACCCGCCCCAATGCCGTGTTGCCAGCGATGTACTCATTCACCTGCGGGTTGTCCCGCACTGCGCCGCCACCAAAATCGGTCTCGATCGCACCCGGCGCCAGAATGTTCACGCGAATGCCTCGCGCGCCCAGTTCCTTGGCCTGGTAGCGGGTCAGCACCTCCATTGCGCCTTTCATCGCGGCATAGGCGGCATACCCCGGCAACGCAAAGCGCGCCAGGCCGGTGGAAATGTTGACGATGCGGCCATTGTCCGCCAGTAGCGGTAGCAGGCGCTGGGTGAGGAAAAACGGCCCTTTGAGCTGAATGTTCAACAACTGGTCGAATTGCGCCTCGGTGGTTTCGATGTACGGCACGTTCAACCCAATCCCTGCATTGTTCACCAGAAAGTCGAAACGCTCGCGGCCAAAGTGTTGTTGCAGGGTCGTGCCCAGGCGCTCGGCGAAACCGGCAAAGCTGCTGCTGTCGCTGACGTCCAGTTGCAGCATGGCCGCTTTGACTCCGGCCTGCTCCAGCCGGGCCGCCACGGCGTGCGCTTCATCTGCCTTGCTGTTGTAGGTGCCGATGACATCGATGCCGCGTGCGGCCAGGTGCTCGGCAGCGTTGCGGCCGAGGCCGCGACTGGCGCCGGTGATCAGGGCAATTTTGCGGATCATGGTGAAAACCTCATGGTGGGTGAATGAGGACAGGTTATTGGTCGGTATGTCGCTGTTAAATCCTGAAAATATGGAAATACTGTTCGCTTTAACCGAATAGTAGGGGCCACGTGGTGAACAAGCTGGAGTTGTTGCGCACCTTTGTGCGGGTAAGCGAGGTCAGCAGTTTCACCCAGGCTGCCGAGAGCCTGGGGTTGCCACGTTCGACCGTATCGGAGCAGGTGAGGGCACTTGAGCGCTTGCTGGGCACGCAGTTGTTCAACCGAACCACACGCCGGGTGCAGGCAACCCAGGATGGCGCCTTGCTGTACGAGCGTAGCAAGGACCTGCTGTCGGGCATGGACGAGATCGAGAGCCTGTTCAGTGCCGATGATGCCGAGCTGGCCGGGCGCCTGCGCATCGATCTGCCAACCATGATGGCGCGCCGGGTCATCATTCCGGCGCTACCGCAGTTTCTGCAGCGCTTCCCGAGACTGGAAGTGGAACTCAGTTGCACCGATCGCCAGGTCGATCTGCTGCGCGAAGGGTTTGATTGCGTGATGCGCATTGGCGCATTGCAGGATCTGGATGTAGTGGCACGGCCGGTTGGGCAACTGAGCATGCGCAACTGTGCCAGCCCCGCCTACCTGGCTCGCTATGGTGTCCCGCGTACTCTGCAGGACCTGGCCGATCACCAGCTGGTGCATTATGTGCGCACCCTGGGTGCGCGCAGCGCCGGCTTCGAATACCTGCAAGGCGGTGAGTTGCAATTTCAGGCCATGGCCGGTGTGGTGACGGTCAACAATGCCGAAGCCTACTCGGCGGCCTGCCTGGCCGGGTTGGGGTTGATTCAGGTGCCTGCGGTGGGGGTGGCCGAGCACCTGCAGCGAGGCGAACTTGTTTCGCTGCTGGAAGACTGGCAGGCGCCGGCCATGCCGGTGTCGCTGCTGTATGCCCGGCAACGGCATGTGCCACGCCGGGTACAGGCGTTCATGCAGTGGCTGGGTGAAGTGCTGCACACCCAGGTCGATGCAGTGGTCAGTGATTGAGCAAAGCCATGGCGCATGGAAGGCCACTTGCGTTAGGCTGCCCTCTGCGAGTTGCCCGGCAGAGGCGACCCATTCCCGCCAGGCGTGCGTATCTTCCGATTTCATTGCGAGGTTACGTCATGGCCATTAGTTCCCAGGATATCTGCAACGCCGCCGACCAGCTCAAGGGCTTTGTCGGTTTTCACGACAAGCGCGGCGTTCATATCGTGCGTTTCTCCGAGGACTCGTTCGGCATGGACGTGGCCGATGCCAGTATTACCCCCTGCAGCGAGTTCGTCTGGCGGCCCGAGCAAGGGCAGCGTATGGCGCTATGCCGCGAACGGCTGGCGCTGTTGCTGGAGCAGCATGTGGATGACCGCTTGAATATCGGCGAGCCGCTGCGCGCCTACCTGCGCCGGGGCGACCTGCCGGAAATCGTCGCTGAGCGCAGCCTGCAGCAGCCCGTGTAGGAGCAGCCTTGCGCGGCTGCTACAAGGGCTGTGCTGTGTTTTTGGATGTTTGCTGCAGCAGCGCCTGCAGCCCTGCACTGTCCAACGGGCGGCTCATGTAGTAGCCCTGCACTTCATGGCAGCGGTCCTTTTCCAGCGCCTTGAGCTGCTGTTCGCTCTCTACACCCTCGGCTGTCACTGTCAGCCCCATCGCTTCACCGAGATTGATGATGGCCTGGACCACGGCGCGGTCGCTCCCGCCGTTGTTGTTCAGGCCGCTGATGAAGCGCTTGTCGATCTTGATGCTGTCGAACGGGTAGGTACGCAGGTAGCCCAGCGACGAATAGCCCGTACCGAAATCGTCCATGTTCAGGCGCACGCCCAACTCTTTGAGCGACAGCATGGTGCCCAGCGCGCCCTCGATGTCGTTGAGCATCACGTTCTCGGTAATTTCCAGCTCCAGACGCTGGGCCGGGAAGGCGGTGTCCAGCAATATCTCGCGCACGTCGGCCACCACATCGCTGCGCAGGAACTGCGCAGGCGACAGGTTCACCGAAACCAGAACATCGTTGGGCCAGTCGTGGGCGGTACGGCAGGCTTCGCGCAGTACCCAGCGGCCCAGCGCAACGATGATGTCGCTCTGCTCGGCCAGCGGGATGAAGGTATCCGGCCCCAGCAACCCTTCCTGTGGGTGCTGCCAGCGCAGCAACGCTTCGACTCCGACGATGCGCAGGTCGCCGAGGCGGTAGCGCGGCTGGTAATGCAACACGAACTCCTGATTGCGCAAAGCCCGGCGCAGGTCGTTCTCCAATTGGCGACGGTACTGGATTTGCTGGTTCATTTCGGCAGCGAAGTAGCGCCAGGTGTTCTTGCCGTCGGCCTTGGCCTGGTACAGGGCAATGTCGGCGCAGCGAATCAGCTCGCCGGCATCGAAGCCTTGAGTGCGGGTCTGGGCAACGCCAATACTGGCGCCAATGTGCAACTGCTGGCCGTCGAAGATGATGGGTTGCTGCAGCAGGCCAATCAGCCGCGCACAGAAGCGGTCGATTTCGCTACGGTTGTCCATGCCGCCGAGTACCAGGATGAACTCGTCGCCGCCCAGGCGCGCGACCAGGTCGCCATCGCGGGTGGTGTCGCGCAGGCGCGTTGCCACTTCTTGTAGCACGGCATCGCCAGCGGCATGGCCGAGCGAGTCGTTGATCGGCTTGAAGTTGTCCAGGTCCAGCAGCAGCAGGGTGAGCGGCGGTGAGTCATTGCCGCGAAGCAGTGCCTGTTCCAGGTGCCTGGCCAGCTTGTTGCGGTTGGCCAGCCCGGTCAGTGGGTCGTGCAGCGACAGGTGCTGGATGCGCGCGTGGGCGTCGACTTCGTCGGTTATATCGCTGGCCGTTCCTCGAAAGCCAAGCGCCTTGCCGTCGTGCCAGATGGCGCGGGCGGAAATCCGGCAATAACGGTTTTGGCCATTCGGGTCTCGGTAGGTGCACCGCAGGTTGGCCAACTGCTGCGGGTCGGCGGTAGTCAATACGTCCAGCCAGGGCGACAACGGTGTGGTATCGCAGGCCAGCAGCTGGTTGAGCGGGTGGCCCAGCCAGTCGTCTACCGGGTAGCCGGTGACGTTGGCAAAGCGTTGCGACAGGTAGGTCAGGCGTTGTTGCCGGTCGGTTTCCCAGATCCAGTCGGATGCCGACTCGGCTACCGCGCGAAAACGTTGCTCGCTGGCCTCCAGTGCCTGGTTGCTCTGTTGCAGGTGGAGCAGGGTCAGGCCGACTGCTCGTGAGCTGCGCAAGGCATGGCGGCACAGGTACAGCATGACCAAGCCGAGTATCAGCAGCACGCTCAACAGAGCTGGCAATACTGCCCACAAGAGTTGGTGCCCAGGCAGCGGGCTGCTCCAGGACAGGTGATAGCCGGTGTCGCCCAGGTCGATACGCAGGTGGCCATGCTGCTGTTTATCTTCCTTCTCCACGTGCATGCCCGTCAGGCCGGCACCTTTGCCCAGCTGCGCCAGTTTTTCTTCGGTAAGCTGGTCGACGAACAGCATCACTGGCGCCTGGCTCACCTCGCTGTCGGTGACGTCGCGGTCAGGGCGCACGGCCGCTGCACTGAGTACGGCCGGCCAGCCATTGAACAACACGAAGTGGGTGACCTGCTCGCGCGCAATTGCCGCCGCACGGGCCTGGTCAATGATCGGCTGGAGCGGTGCGTCTATATAAGTGTTGGCGCCGGCCTGGCTGGGCTGGCCTTTGAACAAGGCATAGGTGGTACGGTCGTCTTCCAGCACAAACACCCCTTCGTAGCCGCTGGCGCTGTACAGCGACTCACCTACATTTTTTTCTTCGTAGGCCCAGTGCCAGTCGACATCACCTGCCAGGTGCTCGAAGGCTGCATCCCATACGGCATAGCTGGACAGAAACTGGCGCGAGGCGAGCAACCGTTGTTCCAGCGCCTGGGTTGCATGGAAGGCGCTGCGTTGGCGCTCCTGCTGGTCGAGCGTGGTCGCGATATTGAACAGAGCTCCGAGAATGACCAGGCAGGCCAGGCCGAACACTGTGCTGAAACCGGCAATCAGGTGGCGCACCTGAAAGCGTGGTGTAGGGCTGGCGGGTGGAAGGTTGGCGGTCCTGGCCATGCGCGAGCGGCTCCTTCAGGCAACCTCCCGCCAGGCAGTCAGGAAGGAGGTTCAATCAGGATAGGCCAGCTTGAGCGCGGCAGCGTCAGCGCGGGCAAAATTGACTTGATCGCGGCCAGCGTGCTTGGCGGTGTACAGCGCCTTGTCCGCCTGTTCGAGCCAGTGCTCCGGGGACTCCAGGCCGGCCTCGAATGGTGACAGGCCGATACTCAGGCTGATGCGCAAGTGGGGTAGCTGTGGGTTGCGGTAGCTGGAAACCTGCTCGCGCAGGCGCTCCATGGCATGACAGGCCTGGGCTTCGCTGGTATCGGGCAGGATCACGCAGAACTCGTCGCCGCCGTAACGCCCGGCTTGGTCGCCTTCGCGCAGGTTGCGCCGCAGCTCGACGCTGAGCTGGCGCAAGACACAGTCGCCGACCACATGGCCGAAGGTGTCGTTGATGGTCTTGAAGTGGTCGATGTCGATCAGGGCAATCACCGCGTGCCCCTGTTGCTGCTTGCAGGCCTGGAACTTGAGCAGCAGCAGGTCTTTCCAGGCGCCGTGGTTGAGCAGCCCGGTCAGGCTGTCGGTGAGGCTCAGTGCGCTCAGCCGGCGCTTGTGGTCGCCCAGCTTGATCGCCAGCTGGTAGCACACCCAGCCCAAGGCCAGCGGGTAAAGCGTGAGCATTGGCAGGCAGGCATAGACCTGCAGGGGGGTGGCGGTCAGTTGCAAGCCGGGGCCGAGCAGCAGAAGGGCGACAAGCATGCCAGCCAGCTGCGCCAGCACCCCGCGAAAGACCATGCGTTTGCCGCCGGCGGCGACGTTGTTCATGGTCATCATCGACAGCACGGTCACGCTGGGCAGCGGGTTGAAGTGCATGGCGGCGGTCCAGAACCCGCCCATTAGCGAATCCAGCAGCAAATTGCGTTGTTCTGCCTGGTACGGCGCTGCCGAGCGGGCAGCCCACAGGTAGGCGATGTGTGGCCACAACAGCCCATTGAACAGTACCAGCAGACATGCCCAGGTGGGTGGCGACAGCGGCGCAATGGCCGCCATGACACTGAACAGGCCGATGCCCAGGCCGATGACACGCGGCAGGTAGATGCGCTTGACGAAAGAAAGGCCTTTGCCGCTGCGGTTGTCCATCATGGTCATGTTCTTCTGCCGGGGTGCCGTTTATCGCATAACTTGCATGAATATTGTTGAACAGTGTTTCATCGGCGAAAAATGACCTTACAAGCCATTTCACGGTTGATCCGATCACTGTGGGGTAACATGAAGGCTTTCCTGTTGCTCGGAGTACTGCTGATGGTTCCTTTGGCCAACCCCGCCGGCGAGCCGGCGCCACAGCGGGACGGACGTTTTCACAACCAGGCATTGTTGCCGCAGGAAGGTGTACTGAAAAAGTTGCGCATTGGGCTAAAGTACCTGTTCTTGCGCAAACCGCCAGAAACCCGGCCAGCCACGCCGATCAGCCTGCAGCCCATGACCCGCCAGCAAGTGCTCGACGCCCCTGACCACAGCTTGTGGCGCCTGGGCCATTCCACGGTATTGCTCAAATTGCGTGGGCGTTTCTTCATTACCGACCCGGTCTTCGCCGAGCGGGCCTCTCCCGTGCAGTGGGCCGGCCCGTTGCGCTTCCATGCGCCACCGCTGGGGCTGGACCAGCTGCCGCCGCTGGCGGCGGTAGTGTTGTCGCACGACCACTTCGACCACCTTGATGAGCAGGCGATTCGCCAGTTGGCGCCGCGCACCGGGGTGTTCCTGGCGCCATTGGGTGTGGGCGACCGCTTGATCAACTGGGGCGTGGAGCCGGCGAAGGTGCGGCAACTGGACTGGTGGCAGGAGAGCGAAGTGGATGGCGTACGTTTCGTCGCCACCCCGGCACAGCATTTTTCCGGGCGCGGCTTGCTGGACAGTAACCGGACCTTGTGGGCGTCGTGGGTGATTGTCGATGAGGATGTGCGGGTGTTCTTCAGTGGCGATACTGGGTACTTCGAGGGGTTCAAGCAGATTGGCGAGCGCTTCGGGCCGTTTGACCTGACCCTGATAGAGACCGGTGCCTACAACGTGGCCTGGCCCGCTGTGCACATGCAGCCGGAGCAGAGCCTGCAGGCCCACCTGGATTTGCGCGGCCGCTGGATGCTGCCGATTCACAACGGCACTTTCGACCTGTCCATCCATGGCTGGCAGGAGCCTTTCGAGCGTATTGTTGCGTTGGCCAATGAGGCTCAGGTGCGCCTGAGCACACCGCAGATGGGGGAACGGGTCAGCCTGGGCTCACCGCATGCCGGGCAGAACTGGTGGCAGCCGCGGCCCGCGCGCCAGCGGGGCCAAGGGCATGAGCGAACCGTAGCGGCGCGCTGAGTATCATTTGTGCTCGTCCCTGCGGGGCGAGGGCTGAGCCTGGTCGTCGTCCAGGAGTCGCGAGGGCGGCTTGCCGCTGTCACTGCGCACTTGGGCATGGCTGATCAGGGCGAAGATGAAGCTGCCGCCGATGATGTTGCCCGCCAGCGTCGGCAGGGCAAAATCCAGCCAGAAGCTTCGCCAGGTTTCATCCCCAGCCCAGACCAGGTAGGACACTTCGACCGAGCCCACTACTATATGAGTGAAATCGCCAAGGGCCATCAGGTAGGTAATCATCAGGATGATCCAGATCTTGGCGTGTTCCATCGACGGGATCATCCAGACCATTGTGGCGATCATCCAGCCCGAGACGATGCCCTTGGCGAACATCTGGCTGATATCGTTCTTCATTACCTTGCGGCCGACCTCCAAGAAGGCGACATCGGTCTTGCTGTCGAAGATCGGCAGTTCCAGCATCACCCAGGCCACCAGCAGGGTGCCGGCCAGATTGCCAAGCAACACCACGCCCCATAGACGAAGCAGGCGCCCGAAGTTGGCCAGAGTAGGGGAGGTCATGACGGGGAGCACGGCAGTGAGCGTGTTTTCGGTAAACAGTTGCTGGCGGGCCAGGATCACGGCAAGAAAGCCCGTGCTATAGCCGATGCTGGCGATTACCTGGGCACCGTCGCCTTCTGGCAGGCGGGCGTAGAACAGCCCCATGGCCATCAGTGACAGCCCCATGGAAAGGCCGGCGGCCAGTGCCGACCACCACAGCGCGGCCAGGGTGCGCTCCAGTTCCTGGTCACCTTGGCTGCGAATGATCTCATGCAGCACTGCCGCCCTTGGCGGCTGGTTGTGGCTGACCTCCTGTTCTTCGTCTGCAGACAGGCCGGGGGTTTTCTCGCTCTGCGCATCGCTCATGGCCGCTACGCTCCGTGGGGGTGTTTCTTTACAGATCCACGACGCTTTCATTAGTTGCCGAGTAGCGGCAAAACGGTGATGGAAAGTTTTTTCAGAACAAGGTGTTGACTCTGATTTTAAAGCGCGTATTATTCGCCTCCTCGCAGCGACAAACGCTTCGGGGCAAGCGGTAAGTTGTTGAAGTTGTTAGCTTTCGAAAGAAAGCGGTGGT
>NZ_BCBQ01000036.1:0-54375 GCF_001320885.1 Pseudomonas sp. NBRC 111140 | reverse complement strand
TCAGCTCCAGGCTGCAGCGGCTGGTGACGATGGCCAGGCCGCCCTGGCTGTCGATGCCTTGGCGCAGCAAGGCGCCGATCAGCTTGTCGAGGGCGTTGTGCCGACCAATGTCTTCACGGCCGAGCAGCAATTCGCCATGGCGGTCCATGAACAGTGCCGCATGTACGGCGCCGCAGTGCTGGCCCAGAGGCTGGAAGGCATCGATGCGCTCGCGCAGGCCGACCAGCCACTGGGCCGGCGGCAGGGGGGCACCCGGCAGCACGGCCAGTTCCGGCAGCGCCTGCTCCAGGGCTTCGACCCCACACAGGCCACAACCACTGGTGCCGGACAGCTGGCGGCGCTGGTTCTTCAGGTTCCAGAATGCCCGGCTGGAAATTTCCAGGTCGGCATACATCGCCGAGCCGCTGCCCGAGAGCTTGAGGTCGTAGATTTCTGCGGTGCCTTCGACAATCCCGCTGCCGACGCTGAAGCCCACGGCGAAATCTTCCAAATCGGTGGGGCTGACCAGCATCACCGCCTGGTTGAGGCCGTTATAGACGATGGCCAGGGCCACTTCCTCGGCCAGCGGGGTGCTGTCGCGTTTGGCGTCGCTGAGCTGGACGTAATCGTAGGTGTTGCTGGCGGCGGGCATGGACAAGGGCGATGAGGCCGCGCAGACCGGAGGCTTGCTGTTCATCGGGGCGCTGAATACCGGCGGCTTTCTGATTGCACAAGCCTAGGCTTGCGTGCCGGTGGCGTCTAATCGCTAGGCTCTATGCCTTGATAGACCGCGTCGATTGGCCGCATGGGGCGAGAGTGGCAAAGCTGGCCTAGACTCCTGTGTCCGAGGTTTCGTCAACAAGGAGAGCGCAATGAGCCTGTTCAGTTTCGTGAAGGAAGCCGGCGAGAAGTTGATCGACCTGCTGACCCCTGGCAACGCCAATGCCGAAGAGCAGCTTAAGAAACACGTGGAAAGTGTCGGCCTGGGCAACCCGAACATCACCGCCACTGTAGAGGGAGACAAGATCATCCTCAAGGGAGAAGTGGCCAGCCAGGAAGAGAAGGAGAAGATCATTCTCGCAGCCGGCAACATCAATGGTGTGGCCAGTGTCGATGACCAGATCACTGTGACCGGGCCAGTGGTGGCGGCGGCCAGGTTTGTTACGGTGAAGAAGGGCGACACGCTGTCGGCCATCTCTGTGGTGGTTTATGGCAATGCCAACCAGTACAACAAAATCTTTGAGGCCAACAAGCCGATGCTCACGCACCCGGACAAGATTTATCCGGGGCAGGTGCTGCGTATTCCTGACTGATCTCTAAAGCCTGTAGCGGCCTCTTCGCGGGCGCGCCCGCGAATGGGGCCTCACAGGCCTACCAATAACTCCCGATAATCCTCGACCGCTGCAAATTCCTCGGTATCACGCGGCTGCGCCTTGCTATCGGGCTGCCGCACCGCCAGCAGGTGCCCCACACCAAAGCGTCGCGCACTGCGCAGAATCGCCAGCGTGTCATCGATGAACAGGCTGCGCCCCGGTTCGAAGCCGATATCCGCCTGCAAGGCATCCCAGAACTGCGGGCTTTCCTTCGGGTAGCCATAGTCGTGGGAGCTGATCAGCCGCTCGAAGTACGGCGCCAGTTCTACACGCTCCAGCTTCAGCGACAGTGAATCACGGTGGGCATTGGTGATCATCACCACGCGCTTGCCTGCCTGGCGAATCGCAGCCAGGAAGGTATCGGCATCCGGGCGCAGGGCAATTAGGTCGGCAATTTCCCGCTTCAGCTCGCGAATGGGCAGGCGCAGCTCGCGGCTCCAGAAATCCAGGCAATACCAGTTCAAGGTGCCGGCATTGCGTTCGAACAGCGGTTGCAGCTCCATTTCCGCCATGGCGCGGCTTACCCCGTGCAGCTCGGCATAGCGCTGGGGCAGGTGGTCCAGCCAGAAGCGGTTGTCGTAATGCAGGTCGAGCAGGGTGCCGTCCATGTCCAGCAGGACGGTATCGATGGCGGACCAGGGAAGAACAGGCATGGGAAACTCTCGATCAGTCGGCAAGCCACGGTATAGTAACCCGTTCACGCCAAGGAGCCGCCCCATGCGCCAGAAACCCACCGTACTCAGCCGCGAAATCGTCGCCAGTAGCCGCCTGTTTCGCGTCGAAGCCGTGCAATTGCGCTTCAGCAATGGCAACGAGCGCACTTACGAGCGCCTGGTCGGCCGGGGGAATGGCTACGGTGCGGTGATGATCGTGGCCATGCTCGACGCCGAGCATGCCGTGCTGGTGGAAGAATACTGCGGCGGCACCGATGAATATGAGTTGTCGTTGCCCAAGGGCTTGATCGAGCCTGGCGAAGACGTGCTGGCGGCCGCCGACCGGGAGCTCAAGGAAGAAGCCGGTTTTGGCGCACGCCAGCTGGAGCACCTGACCGAGCTGTCGTTGTCGCCGGGCTACATGAGCCAGAAGATCCAGGTGGTGCTGGCCAGCGAGCTGTATGAAGAGCGCCTGGAAGGCGACGAGCCGGAGCCGATGCGGGTCGACAAGGTCAACTTGCGTGAGCTTTCGGCCTTGGCCATGCACCCGCAGTTCACCGAGGGGCGCGCCCTGGCGGCGCTTTACCTGGCCCGTGACCTGTTGATTCAGCGGGGTTTGCTGGAGCTATGAACGACCTGCAACTGATGCACGAAGTGGTCAAGCTGGCACTGACGGCAGGCGAGGCGATCCTGCCGTTCTGGCGCGCCGATGTGGCGGTGACCAACAAGGCCGACGATTCGCCGGTTACCGTTGCCGACCTGGCGGCGCACCGGGTGATTGCCGATGGCCTGTTGGCGCTGGCGCCGCACATACCGGTGCTGTCCGAAGAGGATTGCAATATTCCCCTGGCCGAGCGTCAGGGCTGGGGCCGCTGGTGGCTGGTCGACCCGCTGGATGGCACCAAGGAGTTCATCGTCGGCAGCGAAGAGTTCACGGTCAACATCGCCCTGATCGAAAACGGCCAGGTGGTGTTCGGCGTGGTGTCGATGCCGACCAACGGGCGCTGCTATTTCGGTGGTCGCGGCCTGGGTGCCTGGCGGGCCGACGCGGGTGAGGCTGCCAAGCCGATTCAGGTGCGTAACGCGCCTCCTGCAGGTGAGTGTTTCACCGTGGTTGCCAGCCGCCGGCACTCCAGCCCGGAGCAGGAAGCGCTGCTGGCCGGGCTGGGTGCTGCGGTGGGGGAGCTGGAACTGGCCAACGTTGGCAGCTCGTTGAAGTTCTGCCTGTTGGCTGAGGGTAGCGCCGATTGCTATCCGCGCCTGGCGCCGACTTCGCAGTGGGACACTGCGGCGGCGCAGGGTGTGGTGGAAGGGGCCGGGGGCGAGGTCATCGGGCTGGATGGGTTGCCGTTCCGGTATCCACCGCGCGAGTCGTTGCTTAACCCGTATTTCCTGGCGTTGCCGGCAAATGCTGCCTGGCGCCAGGCGTTCCTTAACCTGATCTGACGGGGTTTTGCTGTGGGAGCCTTTGGATTTTGCGCAAGGCTGTTGGGCTAGCGGTGCAGAACGTACTGGCCGCTGAAGGTAACGGCAGGCTCGTCACTACCGGCATTGCTTACCGTGGTCTCCAGCGTCAACCGCGCCCGCCCGCGCCGTTGGTACATGTTCAGGAATCGCTCCCAGGTCTTCTCGTCCGGCGCTGCACAACGCGCCACCGCCGTGCCGGTAACTGGCAGTGGATAACTGATCTGCCCCTCCTGAATGACGATATGCCCGTCATCGATCCCCAGCGCTCGCAGGCGCAGGTGCAACCAGCCCCACCCCACCAGCACCGCTGCGCAGTACAGGCTGCCGCCGAACATGGTGCTTTTGTGATTGACGTTGGCCGCCAGCGGCAGCTGCAGGCGCAGGGTGTGCTGCTGCCAATCGATCACTTCCAGGCCCATTTCGCGGGTCAGGGGGATGTCGCTGTGCAGTACGGACTGCAGATACTGGCTATCGGTGCTCATTAACGATTGTCCTCTTGTTCGTCATGCCCGCCACTGCCTCCGTCGAAGTTCAAGCCATGCTTGCGCAGTTTGTCGTGCAGGGTTTTGCGGGGGATGCCCAGCGCCTCGGCCAAGCTGCGCATGGAGCTGTGTGGCTGGGCCAGTTCGGCAGCGATCAGCGAGCGTTCGAACTGCTCCACCTGCTCGCTGAGGTTGCCGCTCAGCAATGGTGCTGCGGGTGCTGCTGCCGGAGGTGCCTGGCCATCCAGGGCCAGTTCCAGGCCAAGGGCGAAGCGCTCGGCGGCGTTCTGCAGTTCGCGCACATTACCCGGCCAGTCGTGACGCAGCAGCAGGGCACGTTGTGCTGGCTGCAGCGCGTGCGGTGACAGGCCATGTCGCTGGCTGGCGGCATCGGCGAAATGCTGGAACAACACCAGAATGTCATCGCCGCGTTCGCGCAGCGGCGGAATACGCAGCGGTGCGACGTTAAGGCGGTAATACAAGTCGGCGCGGAAGCGCCCCTGGTCTGCGGCCTGACGCAGGTCTTCCTTGGTGGCAGCGATGATGCGGATATCCAGCGGGATAAGCTGGTTGCCGCCCAGGCGTTCGACCACCCGCTCTTGCAGCATGCGCAGCAGTTTCACCTGAACATCCAGGCTCATGCTCTCGATTTCATCGAGAAACAGCGTGCCGCCGTTGGCAAATTCGAACTTGCCGATGCGCCGCTTCTGCGCGCCGGTGAACGCGCCGGGCTCATGGCCGAACAGCTCGCTTTCGACCACCGACTCGGCCAGTGCCCCCGCGTTGATCGCCACGAACGGGCCGTCGCGGCGGCTGGAAAGGTCGTGCAGGGCACGGGCCACCACCTCTTTGCCTGCGCCGGTTTCGCCCAAAATCAGCACATCGGCACGGGTGCCGGCCAAGGCGCCGATCTGCTCGCGCAGGCGCTGCATGGCCGGTGAATGGCCCACCAGGCGGGTGGCCAGCTGCTGACGGTCGCTTAGCGCCAGGCGCAGGCTGCGGTTGTCCAGCACCAGGCGGCGCAGGGCCAGGGCGCGGCGCACGCTGTCGAGCAGGGCGTCCGTGGCAAACGGCTTTTCCAGGAAGTCATAAGCCCCGGCGCGCATTGCCTGCACTGCCAGCGGCACATCGCCATGGCCGGTAATCAGCAGCACCGGTAGCTCGCTGTCGCGGCTGTGCAGTTGTTCCAGCAACTGCAAGCCATCGATACCGGGCATGCGGATGTCGCTGACCACCACGCCCGGCCAGTCGGCCTCGATTCGCTCGGCCAGGCCTTGGGCATCGGCCAAGGCGACTACCTTGAGCCCTGCCAGGTCCAGGGTCTGGCTCAAGGCCTGGCGCAGGTGGGGGTCATCGTCGACCAGGATGACCTGGGCTCGGCTGTCGATCAGTGTCTCGGTGGTCATGCCGAGGGGTCCTCCGAATTGGGCAAAGTAGCGCCAGGCGCGGCCACACGCAGCTGCAGGGTCAGCAGTGCGCCACCTTCCGGGTGGTTGGCCAGCAGCAGTTCACCGCCCAGGGCGCGCATCAGGCTTTCGCAGATGGCCAGGCCAAGGCCCAAGCCCTGGGTACGGGTCTTGGTGGTGAAGAACGGCTCCTTGGCGTGCTCCAGGGCCTGGCGGCTGAAACCGGGGCCGTTGTCGCGGATGTACAGGTAGACGCAGCCATCACGTTGCTCGGCACTTAGCCACAAACGGCGCGGGTTGGCCTTTTCGGTCAGGGCATCGAGGGCATTGGCCAGCAGGTTGCCCAGCACCTGGCGCAGTCGGGTTTCACCGGCCTGTACCCACAAAGTGGCTTCAGGCAGGTCGCGGATCAGCTCTACGGCCATTGCCCGGCGGCGTTTGGCCAGCAGCGCCAGGGCATCGTCCAGGGCCGGCTGCAGGGCCACGCTTTCCGGGGCGTGGCGGTCGCGGCGGGCGAAGGCGCGCAGGTGGGCGATGATCGAGGCCATGCGCCCGGTCAGCTCGCCGATCAGCTTGAGGTTGCCGCGTGCGTCTTCGGTGCGTTGGTGGTCGAGTAGGATCTCGGCGTTTTCCGCGTAGCTGCGAATGGCCGCCAGCGGCTGGTTCAGCTCATGGCTGATGCTGGCCGACATGGTGCCCAGTACCGACAGCTTGCCGGCCTGCACCAGTTCGTCCTGGGCGCGCACGGCTTCCTGCTGAGCGTTCTCGCGTTCCAGCACGGCGCTTTTCAGGCGGGTGTTCAGGCCTTCGAGGTCGGCGGTACGTTCGGCTACACGTTTTTCCAGCTCTTGGCGGCCACGGGCCTCGAAGTCGATGCGGTCGATGTAATGGCGCCGCCGCTGCATCACCAGCCCGGCCAGCAGCATTACCACCAGCAAGGTGCCGGCGCCGATCGCCATCACCGTCTGTACCGAGCGGTCGACCAGTGTGCGTGGGGCAAGGATGCTCACTTGCCAGCCGGTTTCCTTGATGTCGCGGGTTTGGGAGATCCAGGCGTCCGGGCTGAGTACCAGCGGTTGCGGGGCCTGGGTCGGGTAGGGCTGGATGGCGATGATGGCCTGGCGCTCGGCCTCGCTCAGCACACGGGTGGCGCGGAAGCGCCAGTCGGGCCGCGAGGTGAGGATGACCACGCCATTATGATCGGTCAGCAACAACTGCTCAGGGGTACGACCCCACAGGGTTTCGGTGTGATCCAGGTCGACCTTGACCACCAGCACGCCCACGGTCCGCTCACGGTCCCGTACTGCTGCGGCGAAAAAGTAGCCGCGTTTGGCCGACGTGGTGCCCTGGCCGAAGAAACGGCCCAGATGCCCGGCCATGGCCTCGTTGAAGTAGGGACGGAAGGCGAAATTGCGGCCGACGAAGCTGTCGTGCTTGTCCCAATTGGAGGCGGCCAGGGTGTTGCCGCTGACGTCCATCAGGTACATCACCTCGGCACCGGTCTGCTGGACAATGTCTTTGAGCAGGCGGTTGGCGTTGGTCACCGCTTCCAGGCGGAACGGGTCGGCCAACACGCCACGCAATGCCGGCAGGTCGCCGAGGATTTGCGGGAGGGTCTCGTAGCGGTGCAGGGTGCCGAGCAGGTTGGCGACATACAGGTCGAGGGTCTGGCGGTTCTGCGAGGCCAGCTCTTGCTGGTAGTAGCGTTCGGCCAGATGGTGCAGTGGCCACAGTAACGGTGCCAGGCACAGGGCCAGCAGGGCCAGGCTGCGCCAGCGGGGACGGCGTGGGGGCGTGGGTTTTGCGATCATCACGTATAGGCGCCAGAAAAGTCTGGCGCAATTATGCGCTAGTTAAGGGAGCAGTTCCGCCTCTGCCAGTGGCAGGCCGACCTTGTCCTTGTCCGACAGTACCGGTGGCTGCCGTAGCCCCCAGTCGATGCCCAGTTGTGGGTCGTCCCAGCGGATGCAGCGGTCGGCGCCGGGGTTGTAGTAGTCGGTGGTCTTGTAGAGGAATTCGGCCGATTCGCTCATCACCGCAAAACCGTGGGCAAAACCGGGTGGAATCCACAGTTGGCGGTGGTTGTCGGCCGACAGGTGCACGGCAACCCATTGGCCAAAGGTTGGCGAGCTTTTGCGCACATCCACGGCAATATCGCGGATCTCGCCATGCACCACGCGCACCAGTTTGCCCTGGGTGTTTGCCACCTGGTAGTGCAGCCCACGCAGCACGCCCTTGATGGAGCGCGAGTGGTTGTCCTGGACAAATTCCACGTTCACGCCGGTTTGCCGTGCGAACTCACGGGCGTTGAATGCCTCGAAGAAAAAACCACGGCTGTCACCGAACACTTTCGGTTCGATGATCAGTACTTCAGGGATTGCGGTAGGGATGATGTTCATAGCGGCTCGCTGGCCCGTTGCTCACGTATTGACCCTAGTCGTCCTTGTCGGAATTTTCCGTGTGTAGCTGCAACAGGATGCATAAGGTGTGGCTATGGTAGACGGCAGGCTGCTCCTTTCACCAGGCTAAGGTTAGCTTGTGTCGATTGTTATCGATTTAAATGCGCCGAACGGCCTCGGAATTTCTACCGTATCGGCTTTAAATATCGATATATATCGGTTATAAATTGGCAAACGCCCCAGCGCACTCCGGCTTAGGGCCATCACAGAGGTCACCCATGAAAACCCTCAATTCCACACCCCGTGCCGATGGTTTCCACATGCCCGCCGAGTGGGCCCCGCAGACCCAGGTGTGGATGGTCTGGCCAGAGCGCCCGGACAACTGGCGCCTCGGCGGCAAGCCGGCGCAGGCCGCCCACGTAACCCTGGCCAAGGCCATTGCCCGCTTCGAGCCTGTCACCGTCGCGGCCTCCGCCGGCCAGTACGAAAACGCCCGTCGCCAGCTCGACCAGCCGAACATTCGTGTGGTCGAAATCAGCAACGACGACGCCTGGGTGCGTGACACCGGCCCAACCTTCGTCATCAACGACCATGGCGAAGTGCGCGGTGTGGATTGGGGCTTCAATGCCTGGGGCGGCTTCGATGGCGGCCTGTACGCGCCGTGGAACCGCGACGAGGAGCTGGCCGCCAAGGTGCTGGAAATGGAGCGCTGCCAGCGCTATCAGACCGAAGGTTTCGTGCTTGAAGGTGGTTCGATCCACGTGGACGGTGAAGGCACCGTGATCACCACCGAGGAATGCCTGCTCAATCGCAACCGCAACCCGCACATGAACCGCGAGCAGATCGAAGCGGTGCTGCGCGATCAGCTGGCGGTGGACACCGTGGTTTGGTTGCCGGATGGCTTGTTCAACGACGAAACCGACGGCCATGTGGACAATTTCTGCTGTTACGTGCGCCCGGGCGAAGTGTTACTGGCCTGGACCGATGATTCCAACGACCCCAACTATGCGCGCTGCCACGCGGCCATGGAGGTGTTGAAGAACACTCGCGACGCCAAGGGCCGTGAGTTCATCGTGCACAAGATGCCGATTCCGGGCCCACTGTTCGCCACCGCCGAAGAGTGCGCCGGTGTCGACCAGGTGGCCGGCAGCCAGGAGCGTGATCCGTCGGTGCGCCTGGCCGGTTCGTACGTGAACTTCCTGATCGTCAACGGTGGCATCATCGCGCCAAGCTTCGACGACCCTGCAGACGCCGAAGCCAGAGCGATCCTGGCGAAGATCTTCCCCGACCATGAGGTGGTGATGATCCCGGGCCGCGAGTTGCTCTTGGGTGGCGGCAATATCCACTGCCTGACCCAGCAGCAGCCGGCGCCGGTCAAGCGCTGAGCGTGAAGTGAATGAAGAGGCCCGTCGTGTGACGGGCCTTTTTTTTGGGGCGACGTCCGGGGCCTGGACTGGCATATGTTTTGTATTGTTTTTCAAATAGATAGCTTGGCCAGGCCGGGGTATCTGATCTGTAACAATACTTACGTAAATTAGCCGCTCACGGGCCAGGGAGTACGTGTGGACATGAACGTAGCAAGTGAGTCGGCTTTGCGCCCATCGGCAGTGAATCACCAATCGCTCAGGGTTGTGGCGAAGTGGTTGAAACACCATGGAAGCATCAGGGTCAGGACGACCGACCCACGACGTCTGCTTGCCGGGCGATACCCCCAGGGGCTGATCAGCGAAGCAGAAATGCAGGCGCTGATGGCGGTGTGGCACTGATCGAATCGGTTCTACCTGCACCGACCTCTTCGCGGACATGCCCGCGAAGAGGCCGGTGCAGTCAACCAAGATCAGAAGCTGTAGCTACCCGTCACCACCAGGCTACGCGGGTCCCCTACCTGAATCTGCGCCGCACTGGTCGCTGAGCTGTAGTAGGTCTTGTCGGCAATGTTGCTCAGCGCCGCCCGTACATCCCAGTCATGGGTGCGGTACCCCGCCAATGCATCCCAACGGCCATACCCCGGCAATACCGTGGTGTTCTGGTTGTCCGCATAACGTTCACCCACCAACGTCAGGCCGGTTTCAGCGTACCAGCCCAGCTCTGGCTTCCAGGTCACGAACAAGCTGCCGTTGCGCTTGGCCACGTCATTGATGCGGTTGCCTTCCTGGCCGTTGTTGTCCTTGACGATGATGGCGTCCTGCAGGCCGATGCCGCCGCGTACATACCAGTTGCCAACGATATTGCCGGTGGCGGTCAGCTCGATGCCGCGCGAACGCTGCAGACCGCTGAGCAAAATGTTTTCCGGGATCAGCGGGTCGCGGGTGCGGCGGTTGTACAGCTCCAGCTCGTAAATGGCCAAGGTGGTGGTCAGGCGCTGGTCGAGCCAGTCGCTCTTCACGCCGATTTCCTTTTGACGGGTTTCTTCCGGCTTGGCGTCGTTGCCGTTGCCCGGCGCATCTGGAGTGATGCCGATCAGGCCGCCGCCCACCGGCGAAAAGGTCTTGCTCCACGAAGCGTAGAACGAATGGTCGCGCCACGGCGTGTAGACCACGCCCAGGCGCGGGCTGGTGCTGTTGCTGTCCTGTGGTTCGCGCACGCCATCCTTGTTGGTGGTTTGCACATCGAATTGGTCGAAGCGTACCCCAGCAAGGATCTGCCACTGATCGTTCAGGCGGATCTGGTCCTGCAGGTAAAGGCCACGGCTATCGACCACGGTGTGGTTGTCACTCGACACCGTCATAGGGCCATTGTGCTGCTGGCTGCGGTCGGGGTTGTTCAGGTCCAGGCCTGGAACCGCCTGGCCACCCTTCGCAACAGGCAAGGCGGTGTACAGCAGAGGGTCACGCCGCTGGTTACCGAACTCCAGGCCTACAAGCAGCTTGTGTTCCAACCCCAGGGTGTCGAAGTCGCCCTCGGCCTCCAGGTTATTGAACAGGTTGCGGGTGTTGAGGTCCTGCTGCCAACGCTGGCGGGTCACGGTGTTGGTGCCGGCGTTGTAGCCGACGACATAGGTGTTGTCGAACTCACTGTCGAGCTTGAACAGGCCCAGGGTATGGCGCAGCTGCCAGGTTTCGTTCAGCTGGTAGTTCAGGCGTGAGCGCAGGGACTGGGCGTGATCATCGATATAGTCGCGCGGGTCACCGTAGGTGGTGCCGCGGCTCACGTCGGCCGGGCGGCCGTTGACCCCGGGGATACCCCGGTCGGGTGTGCGGTTGTAACGGCTGTATTCGTATTGCACCAGCCAGTTCAGGTCGGGGTTGATCTGCCAGCTGATCGACGGGGCGAACAGTTGGCGGCTGCCGTGAACACCATCGCGGAAGCTGTTGTTGTCCTGGTTGCCCATGTTCAGGCGCAGGCTGACGGTGTCGCTGGGGTCGGCGCTGAGGTCGGCATACAGGCTGCGCAGGTCTTCACTGCCGGCCTGCGCTTCGAGGGTCGAGCGTCGGCCCGGCTCCGGTGCCTTGCTGACCCGGTTGACGATACCGCCCTGGCTGCCACGGCCGTATAGCACCGCCGCAGGCCCCTTTAGCACCTCGACCCGTTCGATGTTGTGCAGGTCGCGGATGTACTGGCTGTCGTCACGAATGCCGTCCAGGTAAAAGTCGTTGCTGGCCTCGAAGCCGCGGATGCGCACACTGTCGAAGCGGGTATCGGCGCCGCTGCTGACGTTGGGGATGCCCTCCAGCGCCTTGCCCAAGGTGTTGCTGCCGTAATCCAGCACGTTAACGGTTTTCACCGTGTCGATGGCCTGGGGGACATAGCGCACCGGCGTCGAGGTGCGGGTGGCGGTGCTTACCTCCTTGACCCGTGGGTTGTCCTTCTCGCGCTCGCTGTCGGCGGTAATCGACGACTCTGGCAGCGTGGTGGTGGCGGCACTCGCCAGGTCGACGCTGAACAGCAGCGACAGGCCAAGCGTCAGGGGTGAAAGGCGGCAGGGTACAAGCATGGGCACATCCGGACCGGGCAGGTGAAAAGAAAGGTGCGAATGGTAATGCTTGCTATTTACTCTTGCTTGGGTATTTGTAAAGGCTTGCCTTTACATATGTGTCTGTTTGTAACAGCCCTGATCGCAGCGACTTTGCCTGTTGGAGCAACCTTGTGCTGTGAAAACAGCTCCACGGGAAGTTGTCCGTACGATCAAAAGGCTTTTTCCCACGCAAGATAAAATGCCCGCTGATAGCGCAAACCTGTATGGAAATGCACCAGGCTCACCGGGGATTTTGGTTATATCAACCTGCATTTCACGACTTTTTGACATTTGTAATCGCACACGGCTAGGATTCGGCCAACGCCTGCTGGCCATGATCTTGGCCAAGCTGCTGCCAAGGGCCGCCGTGTATTACCGGTTGGCCCGCCCGGCTGGATCCGCATAGCGTCGAACCTACGAAGGGGCGTTGGTTCCTGGCGTCATATTGCAGAGCGTTTTTGATTAAGAAATAAGGAAAACAACATGTTGAAAACCAGGATCAGCCTGGTCGCCTTGGCGATGATCGCCGCGACCCAGGCACAGGCCAATGAACAGGCCGACAGCAAGGGCTTCATCGAGGACAGCCACGCCAACGTCCTCCTGCGCAACGCCTACATCAACCGTGACAAGAAGCACGGCACCGACGACCAGATCGAATGGGGCCAGGCGTTCATCGCCAACTTCTCCTCCGGCTTCACCCAAGGCACCGTCGGCGTCGGTGTCGACGCATTTGGCCTGTACGCGGTGCGCCTCGATGGCGGCAAAGGCCACAACGGTGGCGGCGGCGTCGACTTCTTCAAACCGCACGAAACCACCAACGCCGAAGGCAACGCCAGCTCGCCGCACAACCTGGCCCGTGGTGGTGCTGCAGTGAAATTCCGCATCTCCAACACCGTGCTGAAGTACGGTGACCAGATGCCAGCACTGCCTGTGCTGCAGTACGACGATGCACGTCTGCTGCCAGAAAGCTTCACCGGTACCCTGATCACTTCCAAAGAAATCCAGGGCCTGGAACTGAACGCCGGTCGTTTCACCCAGGAAGCGCGCAAGAGCGCAGAGGGGCGTGATAGCGGTGGCCTGAAGTCGATCAACGTCTTCGGTGGTAGCTACAAGTTCACCGACAACTTCACCGCTTCGCTGTACACCGCCGACAACGAAGACGTGATGAAGAAGCACTACCTGGGCTTGAACTACGTCTTCCCGATCGCCAGCGACCAGTCCCTGACCCTGGACTTCAACGGCTACAAGTCGGACATCGACCACAAGTACGTACAAGCCGCTGGCCTGAACGGCGACTCCAACACCATCTGGAGCCTGGCCGCCACCTACGCGTACGGTGCCCACTCGTTCACCCTCGCTCACCAGCGCAGCACCGGCAGCACTGGCTACAACTACGGCTTCTACCAGAACGCCGGTGGCGTGGGTGACGGTGGTTCGACCATCTACCTGGCCAACTCGTACTGGTCCGACTTCAATGCCGAAGACGAGCGCTCCTGGCAGCTGGGCTACGGCCTGGACTTCGGTGCCTACGGCATTCCGGGCCTGACCTACAAGCTGGCCTACGTGGTGGGTGACAACATCAACACCCGCAACGTTGCCAACCCGCAGGGCTTTGGCGAAGGTAAAGAGCGCGAGATCTTCAACCAGATCCGTTACGTGGTGCAGGACGGCCCGGCCAAGGACCTGTCCATCAAGCTGCGTAGCTCGTTCGTGCGTACCAATAACGCCGTGCAGCAGAACGGTTACAACGACGACGGCAACGAAGTCCGCGTATTCGTCGAGTACCCGATCAGCATCTTCTGATGCTGATGTGATGTACCCAACAGCCCTGGCCTATGCCGGGGCTGTTTCTTTTCGGCGCAAGGTTACTGCCGGAGCCGGTGTTGCATCTGTGGTTTCCGGTGCAAAACTGTCGCTACGCGCCATCCGCCACATCCGTGCATAAAACTCGCTTTCGATCGAGCCGCTGAGCAATTCGCCCGGCTTGAGGAAGGTGTGCAAGTCTGAAAACAACCCGATCTCGCTGGGGCTGATACGCCGTGCCAGGTGCTTGGGCTTGAGCTCCGAAGGGTGCTCCAGGCCCGCGGCAGCCAGCATCTCGGCCAGGGTGTGCAGGGTGTTGCGGTGGAAGCTGGCCACCCGCTCGGCCTTGTCCGGCACTACCAGGGCGCGCTGGCGCAGTGGGTCTTGCGTGGCCACGCCGGTCGGGCACTTGTTGGTATGGCAGCTTTGCGACTGAATGCAGCCAATGGCGAACATGAAGCCGCGTGCCGAGTTGACCCAGTCAGCGCCGATGGCCAACACGCTGGCAATGTCGAAGGCGCTGACGATCTTGCCTGCTGCGCCAATGCGAATGCTCGAGCGCAGGTTCAGGCCAACCAGGGTGTTGTGCACGAACATCAGGCCTTCGCGCATCGGCACGCCCATGTTGTCGCTGAATTCGCGTGGTGCCGCGCCGGTACCGCCTTCCTTGCCATCGACGACGATGAAGTCCGGGGTGATGCCGGTGGCGAGCATGGCCTTGGCAATGCCCATGAACTCCCACGGGTGGCCCAGGCAGAACTTGAAGCCTACAGGTTTGCCGCCCGACAGCTTGCGCAGGCTGGCCACGAACTGCAGCAACTCGACTGGTGTGCGGAAGGCGCTGTGCGCTGCCGGCGAGATGCAGTCCTCACCTGCGCGCACGCCGCGGGTCTGGGCAATTTCAGGGCTGACCTTGTGCCCCGGCAAAATGCCGCCGTGGCCTGGTTTGGCGCCCTGGCTGAGCTTGATTTCAATCATCTTCACTTGTGGCGACTTGGCCTGTTCGGCAAAGCGCTGTGGGTCGAAGCGACCGTCCTCGGTGCGGCAGCCGAAGTAGCCGCTGCCGATTTCCCAGATCAGGTCGCCGCCGTGTTCACGGTGATACGGGCTGATGCTGCCTTCGCCGGTGTCATGGGCAAACCGGCCCATGCGTGCGCCGCGGTTGAGCGCGGCGATGGCGTTGGCACTGAGGGCACCGAAGCTCATGGCCGAAATGTTGAAGATCGAGGCCGAATAGGGCAGGCGGCATTGCGGCCCACCGATGGCAATGCGAAACGATGCCGGGTCTGGCGTAGCCACTGGCAGCATCGAATGGCTGATGAATTCGAAACCGGGCTTGTAGGCATCGTTCAGTGTGCCGAAGGCTTTCTCGGCACTTTCGTTCTTGGCCCGTGCGTAGACCAGCGAGCGCTGCGACCGGGAAAACGGCAGCTTGTCGTCGTCACCCTCGATCAGGTACTGGCGGATTTCCGGGCGTATAGTTTCGATCAGGTAGCGGATGTTGCCGAGGATCGGGTAGTTGCGGCGTACCGCGTGGTGACTTTGTCGCAGGTCGTTCAGGCCGACCAGGCTAAGCAATGCGGTGATCAGCGTTACTGGCCACAGCCAGGCATGTTGGGCGAGCAGCGGTAGGCTGGCGAAGCTGAAGACAAGGCAGAGCGCGAGGCAGGCGTAGCGGCTGGGCAGAGAGTGTTTCATGGGTCCATCGCAGGCAGGATGACCGGGCATAGGATAGGCAAAGGCGGGGCAGGGAAAACCTGGGGAATTGGTAAAAGACTATTACCTGATTGCGTATGCCAGAGCGCTCGCCGTCAGATGGGGAGCAGTATGCTGACCCGCAATCCACCGCCCTCACGGTTCGACAGCATCAGCTCACCGCCATGGCTGGTTGCAATCCGCTGGGCAATGCTCAACCCCAGCCCATACCCTCCCGAGGCCTGGTTACGCGAGCCTTCGCCGCGCACGAACGGGTCGGTAATGGTCGTCAGCAGCGCGGGCGCGATCCCCGGCCCACGGTCGTCGATATGGATGAATACCCCTGTGCTCGCTCGCTCCAGCGTGACCGAAATGTCTTGGGCATAGCGCAACGCATTCACCAACAAATTTTGCAGGCAACGCTGCAACAGCAGGGCATCCACCCGCAAGCTGCCTGCCTGGCCGTGTACTGGCAGTGGTTCCTCGGCGCTGGCCAGGTCCGCACACTGGCGCGCCACCAGCCGGTCCAGGTCCACCTGCTGCAAATTCTGCTGTTCCCCCGCACGCAGGTAATCGAGGACCTGGCCGATCATGTCGTCCATCTGTGTGATGTTCTGCCGCAGGCGTTGGCGGTGTTCGTCGTCGGGCAGGCGCTCCAGGCGCAGGCGCATTCGGGTCAGTGGTGTGCGCAGGTCGTGTGATACGGCAGCCAGGAAGTAGGCTTTGTCGTTGACCATGGCTATCAGCCGCTGCTGCATGGCGTTGAACGCTTGCGCCGCCTGACGCACTTCCTCCGGGCCATCCAGCGCCAAGGGCGGTTGCTCGAGGTTAGCGCCCAGGCCGCGTGCGGCATCGGCCAGGCGACGCAGCGGGCGCAGGCACAGGCGCACGGCAATCAGGCACACCAGCAATACCGCGACAATCCGCAGGGCGTATACCCGCAACAGGTAGTCGCTGATCAGCACCCAAGCCGACTCGCCGCTCCAACCCTGCAGTTCCTGGCCGTCGACGGTCAGCCAGTGACCATCGGCCAACGGCACCGCGAACTGGATATGCGCCTGGGCCGTGCGCAGGCCGAACAAGCTGCGCCAGACGATCGGCTGGCCCAGTTCATCGGTCAGTTGCACCTTCATCAGGCGCACGTCCTGGGCATGCCCCAGCTCGTACTTGAGGGCCTGCTGCAGCAACAGCTCGATGCGCCTGCGCCCGCGGCGCTCGTCATGCTCCGGCGTGGGCAGGCTTTCGGCGCAGCGTAGCTGGTAATGGGCTGGTGGCTGCAGCATGCCGCCGTGGCAGTCGGCCTGGGCAATCAGTGGAGCGCTGCGCGCAGCGACCAGCCGCACAGGCGCCTCGAGCACCTGGGCGAAACGCACATCGAACCAGATGCTGCTCGACATCAACTGAATCACCAGCGTGCCGCTGACCATGATCAGCAGCAACTGACCAAACAAGGTGCGTGGCCACAGCCGGCGAAGCCAGCGCATGTCAGGCATCGGCCTCGTGGCTGGCGATGCTCAGCAGGTAGCCTTCGTTGCGGATGGTTAGGATTTGCGCGGCCCCCGCCGGTGCACGGCGCAGTTGCTGACGCAGGCGGCTGACGCACATGTCAACCGAGCGGTCGTCGGGCAGGTGGTCGCGGCCGAACGCACTGCGCGTCAGCTGGTCGCGGGAGACCACGCGGTTGTTGGCTTCCAGCAGTTCACGCAGTACGCGGTAGTCGGAGCGCGGCAGGGTCAGGGTCTCGCCATCGGGCCGAGTCAGCAGGCGCTTTACGTGTTCCAGGCGAAACCCGGCGAACAGCTGCGCATCCATCACGGCGGGCTCTTCGGCCTGTGCGTCCAGGCGTTGCGGGCGACGCAGCACGGCCTTGATCCGGGCGATCAGCTCGCGTGGCTCGAAGGGCTTGGCCAGGTAGTCGTCGGCACCCACCTCCAGGCCGATGATGCGGTCCAGCGTGCTGCCTTTGGCCGACAGCATGATCACCGCCAGCCCAGGTGTGGCCTGCAGCTGACGGCACAGGCTCAGACCGTCCTCGTCAGGCAGCATCAAGTCGAGCACCACCAGCTCCACTTTTTGCCGGGCCAGCTGCTCGCGCATCTGTTCACCGTCGGCCGCAGCTAACACGGTGTAGCCGGCATCTTTCAGGTAATCGCAAAGAAGTTCGCGGATCTCGTCGTCATCATCGACAACCAGCAGGGTCGTGCTCATGCGGAAAAACACCTGTTCGGTGAGGGCCGGTGGCGCTCATTACGTTCAATTACATCCCCGTACATGTCGGGTCTGGAGCCCGGAGGGCCGGTCCCTAGAATCCTAACAAAAAATCATCTGCAAATACGAAGTCTTCCCAAATGAATCCTATGAGCACCCCGAAAGTCTTCACCCCCAGCAGCCCAAGTGGCAGTCGTCTCAAGCCGCTGGCCTTCTTCGTTGCCGTTGCCATCAGCGGTGGCGCCATGGCTGCCGACGGTAAACCCCTGGAGCTGGATGCCACGCAGATCGAAGACAGCGCGTTACTGCCAGCCGACGATGCCGGCCAGTTGGGCTACACGGTCGAGCGCACTCGCAGCTCCACCGGCCTCGATCTGACGCCGCGACAGACGCCACAATCGGTCACCACCATCACCCGTCAGCAGATGGATGACCGCGACATCCACACCATCGAGCAGGCGCTGCAAACCACGCCGGGGGTAACGGCCAACAAGTCCGAAGTGGGTGGGCGTACCGACTACCGTGCCCGTGGTTACTCGATCAGCAACTGGAAGGTCGATGGCCTGCAGACCCAGGGCGGCTCTGACTTCAGCGGCAGCGGCAATGCGCTGAACATGGACCTGTACGAGCGCATCGACATCGTGCGCGGCGCCAACGGTCTGCTGGGCGGCACCGGCGACCCGTCGGCCACCGTCAACCTGATCCGCAAGGCACCGACCAAGACCTTTGGTGGCAGCGCCTATGCCACCTACGGCAGCTGGGACAAACGCCGCCTGGGCGCCGACCTCAACCTGCCATTGTCCGAAGACGGCCGGCTGCGCTCGCGCTTCGTGATGACCCAGCAAGACGCCAACTCGTTCCGCGACAACCAGTCCGAGCGCTCCCGCGCCGCGCTGGCCAACTTCGAATTCGACCTGGACGAGGCGACTACCCTCGGCGCTGGCTACCAGTACGAGTACAACAAGGTGGTTGGTGGCGGCTGGGGGGCGAACATCCCGCTGTGGTACCGCGACGGCAGCAAGACCGACCTGCCACGTAGCACCAACGTGGTGCCCAGCTGGAGCTTTGGCGAGTACACCACCCGCACTGCGTTCGGCTCGCTGGAGCACCGCTTCGACAACGACTGGACCCTGGACCTGAAAGGCGCCCAGGCCACTACCGAAGCCCTGAACCACCGTGGCCTGGCGAAGGTCAACTCGGCGGGCCGTGGCAGCTACGGCGGCTACTGGGACCAGGATGGCAGCGGCGCCGTGCTCAATGGCCTGCACAGCTCCAGCGACACCACCCAGCAATCGGCGCAAATCGACCTGTCCGGTCCGTTCCAGTTGTTCGGCCGTACCCACCAGGCCATGGTTGGCTACAACGACAGCCGCACGGTGGGCTGGTCGCCGGAATACTCCTGCACCATGGTCGGTGACGGCATGGCCAGCGCGCCTGCTTTGGGCTGCCAGTTCCGCGCCAACAACGGCTTCCCGCTGACCGACTGGCGCAATGGAGTGGATGACGACTACGACATCCTCGCCTCGCGCACCGGCCGCCACAGCAAGACCACCACCCGCCTGCAGGGCATGTACGCCGCCACCCGCCTGAGCGTCACCGACCCGCTGTCGGTGATCGTCGGCGTGCGCACCAGCAACTACTCGTCCGTTACCCGTAGCGTGGCCGGCGTGCGCAGCAGCCAGGAAGAGAACGGCATCGTCACCCCTTACCTGGGTGCGGTGTACGACCTCAACGAGAATTACTCGGTGTATGCCAGCTACACCGACATCTTCACACCGCAAACTTCTGAAACCAGCAGCGGCAGCAAGGTCGAGCCGATTCGCGGGCAAAGCTACGAGACCGGCATCAAAGGTGAGTGGTTCGATGGCCGGTTGAACGCCTCGGCGGCGTACTTCCGCACCAAGCAGGAAAACAAGGCCGTGCTGGATGGCGACCTGACCACCCCGACTGGTGGCAATGCCTACAAGGCCGGTTCCGGGCAGGAAACCGACGGTATCGACCTGGAAGTCGCGGGTGCCCTGAGCCCCAACTGGAACGTGTATGCCGGCTACACCTATCTGCATTTCCGCCGCGTCGACAGCGACGGTCGCAGCGACCCGTCGCACCTGTTCAAGGCCTCGACCACCTACCGCCTGAGCGGCCCGCTCGACCGCCTCACCCTGGGCGCAGGCGTGACCGCGCAAACCAACATTCGCGCCATTTCCAGCCCGGCAGGTCAGCCCACCAATGGCGTGAGCAATGGTGCCACTGACGTGAACTGGTCCGGTTATGCCATCTGGAATGCCATGGCCAAGTACCAGCTGACCGACGACACCAGCGTCAGCGTCAACGCCAACAACCTGTTCGACAAGCACTACTACACCCAGTACGGGTTCTACGCCGGGGCAATCTATGGCGACCCGCGTAACCTTTCGCTGACGGTCAGCACTGCCTTCTGATCAGGCACGGTCAAGTGTAGGAGCGGCCTTGTGTCGCGATGGGCCGCGCAGCGGCCCTTCTTCACCCGGGCTCTGCCTCTTGCCCCCGAACAACCGGCTTCTCCAGCCGGCCCTCCAAGCTCTCCCAATCCTCGCCAAACAGCTCTATCGGATGCATTGTTCGATCTGCACCGTTGCCACAGGCTAGGGCTTTGGCTGGGCAGTAGAGGTCGCAGCCCCAGCAGATACGCTCGGGATGGCTGGGGTTTGTGGGGAATTTCTTGGCCATGGGGTGCTTCCCTCAAGGGCTGCCTGAAAACAGGCTATGCCTCATGGCTGCAGGGAGCTTGATCGAAATCAAACGCTGCAGTAATTGCACGAGCACGCTGAGGGGGAAGGCTGCAGTCTTTTGGCGACTGCAGGGTGTTTGATGTGGGTATTCAAAGAAAAACGGTACAAACAAAAAAGGCCCACCTTTCGGTGAGCCTTTTTGATACTGCGTATGGTGCCGGCACCAGGAATCGAACCCGGGAACTACTGATTACAAGCCGTTTGCTTTGATGATTTTTGAGTGCTCACTGGATTGCACGAAATATCGCTATACCTTGGATTTATGCGCCTTTCAGCCTAATCGTTGTCTTTCTAAGTTTCACCCGATAGCGTACCTTTGCATGAGAAACGGGGATCGAACGGGGAAAATGTGGAGGAAACGGGGAAAAATGGCTAAGCGCACGCGCATGACTGAAATGGAGGCCTACGCGGTCAAAACGAGACAGTCGGAACCGGTGGGCTCCCGTGGAAAGGGCACCCTGCTGCTCGAGCGCAAAGCTTCTGGCGCGATCCAGGCCTATTACCGAGAGCGCACACCCGACAGCGACAAGCGACTGGCTCTGGGAATACTTTCCAAGAAGCCGCGTGTTGGCACAGGTGAACACACCCTGGATAGCATCCGTACCGAGGCAATGCGTATTTCGGCTGAGGCATCAGCTGTGGGCGGCCTAGCCAAATATCTTGATTGCGTTGCCGCTCAGAAGGCTGCGGCCGAAATCGAGCGTGAGAACGCGGAGGCATTGGCGGAGGCGGACAGGCGGGAGCGCATACGCCTGGCCGAAATAGACGCAGCCCGCGGCAGCTTCCATGACCTGTTTCTGGATTACGTTGAGTCACGTCGAGCCAAAGCGACTCCAGGCGTCGTAAAGGAGCTTGAGCGCTTATTCAAGACCAACCTGGAGACGCCGCATCCCGAGATCATGCAAATGAAGGCCCGGGACGTTCGGTCAGAGCATATCCTGAGCATCCTCAATCCGATCTGGGAACGTGGCTCCAAGGTTCAGGCCGACCGAATGCGTTCGTTTCTGGTCGCTGCCTTCAATCATGGCTTAACAGTGGAGAGCGTAGTAGGGCGCGCCAATGCGAAGGTGTACAGCCTGGAAATCAATCCGGCCGCGATGGTGAGGGTCGAGAAGGTTTCGGCCCCTGTCGAGCGAGCGCTGTCGGATGCGGAGCTGAGGCACTTTTGGCAGACGATCGAGAGTACAGAGGGCATCGGTCCTGTGATGGCGCTGCTGTTCAAGTTTGTGATCGCCACTGGCGGGCAACGCATCAAGAACATCATCGAAACCACCTGGGCTGACTATGACCTAGAGGCAGGTACAGTCCTGCTGGTTCATCGGAAAGGCAGGGGTGGGCAGACCATGAGTCGACCGCATCTTGTCCCCCTCTCGGATCGGGCCATTTCCCTCATGCTGCGCGTGCGTGAGATCAGCGGCGACCATCAGTGGCCTTGGACAACCCATGGTAAGCAGCCATTCGTTATCAGTAGCCCGACTCATGCAATAGCTGACTGGATGGATTCCAAGCACGCCGCGGTTGAAGGAGTGCGGGTACCGTCCTTTTCGCCAAGGGACCTGCGCCGTACTTGCACCCAGCTAATGCAAAGGCGGGGCATCGATGATCGGCTGTCGGACCTTTTGCAGGCGCATGGCCAGACGGGAGTGGTATCGAAGCACTACCGGAACAACCCAGAGGCCGCATTGCCAGAGAAGCGCCGGGCTATGGAGCTGTTTGAGCATGGATTGGCAGTTGCCCTAGGAGAAGTTAAGGAGGCTGATGGCAATGTGCTTTCAATTTCGCGCCGGAAAAAGAAGGCAGCGGGGCCTAAGACGTGAAGGGCTTCTCGGCTGGCCCCTCAGTCACCGGGGCCAGTGGCCCAAATTTAGCCGCTAAAAACTGACTACCCTCGCTTTCAACATCATCCTTTCAGCTTTCGGCCTGCCTAGCGCATCGGCAGGCTATGGGATGACAGCCGCCAGGCTATGCGAACCCCATCCAGTTCAGTCCGTCTACAATTTCCCTGTTGGCGCGGCCTGCCGCCATTTTCACTTCCGCAAACCCTGCCGAAAACAGTCAGAAACAATGCATAACAGTGAATAACGGCGAATAAGAGCAAATAAGCAACGTTTAATAATACGCAGCGTTGTAACTTGCCGGCCGGGCTGTTCTGCATGTGGAAAAAGAGCGTGCGCGCCACGAAATCGTAATTCACGGTTTTGTGGCGCGGAGTCGATTTCCTTCTTTCAGTGGAACAAGGAAAACGGTTCTCGTGCCGTCAATGAGACCTGGCCAAGGTGGCGGGTTTTTCTACGCAGTACCTTTTGAGGCCCTCAACAGTCCCTGTTCAGGGCCCAGTAAAAACGGGGGTTTCACGGTTTTTGACGAGCGGTAGGTGGCGAATCGGTAGTGGATGGCGGAAGACCCCAAAAGCCCTCCTGAGCACTCCTGGGCACTCAGCGGTACCCAGTGGTACAAATGAAACGATGGATTTGTCCGGGGATAAACAGTCCTCGGACTTTAGTTATCTAAAGGTACCTGCCAGAAAGGCGAGAAAGTTGTTGCGAATTCGCAAAGTCCGCCGTTAACATCTGCTCATTCCTGGCACGGCAGCTATGTGGTGAAACGCCAAGGCATAAATGTCGGGATGCTGGTCCGTTGAGCAGCAGACAAAGAAAAGCCCCTGGTATTGCAGCACCAGGGGCTGATCGGGAAAGGGCGTTGCAGCGCCCTCTGTGCGTAGCTAAGCCAGCACACAAGCCCCGAGGGGAGAAGCTTTTGAGACGGCTTCAGGGTTTGCTTTTTACGTTTTACCGTAAAAGGTAAACTCGGGCGGACTGTAGTACCAACGGGAATATTGCGCAACACTGGGTCTCCATACAGGTGCCCCATTCCCGGTGATTCACAGGTCGATCCCCTCGGTTTTTCCTCGAATGGAGAAATCGATCATGGCTCAAACTGCCATCAGCAACGCCGATACACCTCGTCTGCCGATCCCCGGCACCCGCGCCACCGCAGCCCAGCTGTGCGCCAAGTACCAAGTTAGCCGCTCCACCTGGTGGCGCTGGTCCAAAACTCCCGGTTTCCCTACCCCTATCCGTTTCGGTCGCTCTGTCCGTTGGGAGCCGGAATCTGTGGAGTCTTTCCTGCGTAGCCAGGAGGCTTAACCCATGATGACAAATCAACTCTGCGTAAGCGCAGGGCGGGGATCGGCTGGCCTGGGAAAAGCGGTTCTATCCCTTCCTGTACCCTTAAAATTTTTGGTGCTCCGTTCCTGGGGCACTCAGCGGCATGAGGTGAACAGCCTTGGTGCTCGCTCTGAAAGCGAGGTGGCCTAAATGACTAAGGCCACGATTCCTGCAGAGAACCGCAACCAGTTTCATGGCGATATGGCCACCATCAAGCCACCGAGCAAGATCGCCCGGGTGTTGGCGTACATGTTGAATGATGGCAGCTTGCAACGCTTCGAGGCTGAGCGTCTGGGCGACCACTGCTTGCACTCGACCATCAGCAGCTTGGCCAACGGCTATGGCCTGAAGTTTCAGCGCCAGCTCGAGCGCGTGCCGAATCACTGGGGCGAACCTTGCACCGTGACCAGGTACACCCTTCCTGCCGACGAACGCCGCCGCGCCAGCACCGTGTTGGAGATGCTGTGCTCGCCTTTGAAGCAGCGCCAGCGGGTGGCCGCATGAAAAAGACGACCATGCCACCGGCAGCGCCTGCCAACGAGAAGCCCCTCATTACCCTGACCCAGTACAACGGTGAGCCACGCGTTGATAGCCGCCTGCTGGCTCAACAGTTGGAGAACAAGCACAAGAACTCCATAGCGCTGATCGACCGCTACATAGCCAAGTTCGAAGAGTTCGGGGTTGTTCCGTTTCAAACGGAGAAACCTCTGGCGGGGACGACCGGGGGGAGGCCGGAACGTTTCGCCCTGTTGAATGAGGATCAAGCGTTCTTCCTGCTGGCGCTGTCGCGCAACAGTGATCGCGTAGTTGGTCTGAAAGCCGACCTCATCATGGCATTCCGCGAAGCGCGGTACGGGTATGCCCGCCAAGTTCTGGAAGCTCGCCAACAGCAGGTCAGCGAATGCGGCCGTCGCTTGGCCCACTGGCGCTACGACAAGCCAGGCGCGTACCAGCACGTCGCTCATCTGCGGGAGCAGTTGAAACTCCCACTCGACCTGGAGGGCGACCACCAATGACGCCCGCCATCCACCCAGTGCTGCCGTTGCCCAGTCCGAAACAGGGGGTTGCATACACTCCCAACGGCAGGTATCGTCCGGCTGCCGTTGCAAATTCAGCGGTCAGGTTTGGCGACCTGAACTTCAAGTTGGCGCACAAGCGCCCCATGACCATTGCTGGCGCTTTTTTTGTGCTTGCAATGCTGCTTTATGGTGGCCGTACGTGGGAGACCTTCGGGTCTGCCGGGTGCCAACTTGCCCGGTTCGCCAACCTGCGTACGGCTGCCACCCATAATCGTTTGGCGACGGTTCGTGGCAGCTCCACATCTCAAGTTGGAGCTACACACATGCAACACGCCCTCAATCCGTCTCGACTTCGTGCCGCCGCGCATCGCGCAATGGCGATCGCTGCCCTTCACGCTGACTCCAGCCTTGCCACGCGCCTCAAACGCTACAACGCCGCTATGGCGAAAGCACGCGCCCTGGAAGCGCAAGGCGGTGCCCAGTGACTCACGTTCAGCAGGCCTCCGAGGCCGTACAGGGCTTCATCCAGTCTCAAGTCGTGGTCACGAATCCTGGTCAACAAGTGTTCCGTCTTCCCCCAGTGGTTGGGGTAAGCCTCGCAGGTGATATCGCCACCTTGGTGAGTGCGGACTTTCCTCGAGCAGCTGTGAGCATCCTAGGTCGTTGCCGTGGCTCTTTGGCCGGCCTGGACGAAGCCTTGCGTGTGTCGGATGAAGTCCGTGCCGCGTTGGAGGAGTGCCGGCAGCAGCCGCATCCAGGCGCTGCTCTGGTGGGGCACTTCCAGGCTGTTGCCAATGTCGGAGGTGCCCAATGAACCGCTTTCCAAGCGTTGCGACCCTTGAAGGCGAGGTGCTGTCTGAGGCAGTGCTCGACGCCCGCGCCATGTGCTCGATGAACTTTGCCAGGGATGAATTCAACAAGCTTTACGAGCTGCTCTACCCCATGTGTTCAAGCCATACCGAAGGGCCGATGTGCGACATTGCACGGCACTTGGAGCAGGTTCGAATTTTCAGCCGTAATTTCTGCTGGGCTCATCGCCACCTGGGAGCCTCGTTCGGCGTTGTAGGCGAGCGGGCCGGAATGGATGACGAGGTGATCGTATGAGCCCCCTCATCCATATGCCTGACGACTCCCAAGACGATCTGCGTGATGTACAAGGCGTGCTGGTGCTGCTGAGCATGGCCCTGGCGGTGATCGCCGCACCGACCACGCCCCTCATCGTCGCCCGCGTCACCGCCGTGATGGCGCAGCACACCGCCATGGCCTGGGCAGAAATGCTGGCCGGCGTGATCGCTGAGCAAGGGGGTGACGTGTGAGCACCATGATTAAAGCGTCCATTGCTTGTCGCGACGACCTCACTTTCACAAGCCGCGACGATTGCGGGCGGATGGTCAATTGGCCGCGCAATAACCCTGGTGTGGCCGCTGACTGGGAAAAGGGCATCGCCTTTTTCGATGGTGAGATTGTCGAGCTGTCGGCCAATGATGAAACCGCAGCGTATGAGGCTATCAGGTTTGCCATCGCTGACATGGGCGGTCGTACCACCAGCCTAGAGCTGGGCTTTGCAGACGCCGTGGCCAAGGCCGCCGCCCTGGGCCTGCGAGCAATGCGTAACGGCGCCGAACGCTTCACGCCTATCGACTTCGACGGGGAGTAACCCATGCAAAATCAAAACAGTGCGCAAGCGCTGACGGGATCGGCTTGCCCGAAGAAAGCCACCGAGCTGTTTTACGTGAGCCACCCTAAGGCCGAACGCGCCTTGCTGGGGCCGTTTCTGAGCCAGGCCGATGCCGAGTGTGGCCGCGTAGTTTTGCGTAGTGCTGAGGCCGTAGTGACGGCCTGCCTCGTCGAGTCGCTGGACGAGCTGACCTACTGGCACGCGGTCAAAAACGACCAGGTCTGCCGGGCATTCGCTGGCGCCGTGGAGGTGGGCCGTGAGTAAGGTCACGCCCATTCGCCGCAAGGGCGCCGGTCGCCCGCCCACTGCTGGCGTCCATATCGACAGCGCCAGCTATGCGCTGCTGGTGGAAACCCTGGTTGGCTTCCTGGAACTGCGCATTGCCGAGGGTGACGCTGGTCGTCACTGCCCTGAGCTGGAGCGCCTGACCAACCAACTGGAGCGGCTGGCCAAGCGCTTCACGCCACCGCAGGGGGCCGCATGACCGACGCGACGATCCTTTTCCGTGACGTGCTCCAGTCGGCCTACGGGCCGCTCGACTGGCTCCCCCTGGACGATGGCGAAATTCACCGCTTCCATGTTCCCGGCGACAAGCCCACCACGCTCAACGGCTGGTACTGCCTGTTTGCCGATGGCATTGCCTCGGGCGCGTTCGGGAGCTGGAAGACGGGCGGCACCAGCACCTGGTGTAGCCGTGAGCCGGTGGACGCCCGCGAAGCCGAGCAGGTGCGCCAGCGCATCGAGCAGGCCCGGCGCCAGCGGGAGGCCGAACGGCAACGGCGCCAGCTCAAGGCGGCAACCCTAGCTCAACACTGGTGGCGTGATGCTCGCCGCGCTGATCCGGCCCACCCGTACCTGGTCGCCAAGGGCATTCGTGGCCACGGCCTGCGCCAGCGTGGTGACGACCTGCTGATCCCGCTGTACGCCGGCGGCGTATTGGTGAACCTGCAACGGATCGCCCCGGACGGCGACAAGCGCTTCCTATATGGCGGGCGCATCAAGGGCGCCTATTCGCCCCTGGGACGCATCACGCCAGGCAGGCCGTTGTGTATCTGCGAAGGCTGGGCCACGGGCGCCACGCTTCACGAGAGCGGCTACACGGTCGCCTGCGCGATGAACGCCGGGAACCTGAAACCGGTGGCGCTGGCGCTACGTGCCGACCACCCCGGCACCGAAATCATCATCGCCGGCGACGATGACCGCGAAACCGAGGCCGAGGGCAAGGGTAATCCGGGGCGCACCGCCGCCCATGACGCCGCAGCCGCATGTGGTGGTCTGGTGACCTTCCCCGAGTGGCCGGCCGATGCGCCGCTGACCCTTTCCGATTTCAACGACCTCGCCGCCTGGAGTTGCCGCCATGCGCCCGCCTGAAACCAACGTCATCAACCTGCGCCCCGAAGCACCCAAGGTCGAGCCTGACCGCCCGTGCTGGGGTGTGTATGAGCACTGGGTGACGAATGAGAAAGGCCGCAGGCTCAAGCCCGGTGTGTACTGGCACGGCTTCAAGCGCAGTGCCGGCGACGACGACAGCGACGACGACAAGGCCGACCGCTCGATCACTGACGAGTGGATTGCCACGCCGGTGACCGTCGCTGCCCGCACCACCAACAGCGATGACGGCAGTGAAGGCCGATATCTGCGGCTGCTCACCGACAGCGGCCCCAAGGACTGGATCATTCCCATGGAGGTGTTCGGCGGGAGTGGCGAGGACGCCAGGCGGACGCTGTTCGGCATGGGCGTCATTATCGCCCTGAAGAAGCGCGGCCAGTTCATGGAGTATCTGCTGGACCAGCGCCCTGCAGAGGTGTTCGCCACCACCTGCCGCCCCGGCTGGCATGAGTCGGGCGCCTTTGTACTGCCTGGGCGGACTATCGGCAGCGACAAGGTGCGCTATCAGGCCAGCGCCAAGGGGCAGAACCTGTTCAGCGTGCGCGGCAGCCTAGATGGCTGGAAGGCCGAAGTAGCGGCCAAGTGCGAGGGCAACCCGGTGCTCACCCTGGCCATCGGCTGCGCCCTCGCTGGCCCGCTGCTGAGCTTGGTGGGCGTACTGGGTGGCGGTGTTCACCTGGTGGGCGACAGCTCCAGCGGCAAGTCGCTGGCGCAACTGATCGGTTCGTCGGTATGGGGCGACCCGGGCATCTTCGCTGCGTCCTGGGACATGACCAAGGGAGGCCTGGAGATCGAGGCGTCCAGCCGCAACGACACCATGCTGCCCTTGGACGAGATCAAGAGGGCCGACCCCAAGCGCGTACAGGAAATGGCCTATTCGCTCGCCAACGGTCAGGGCAAAGGCACCATGACCCGTGACCGGGAGGCCCGCGGGAAACTGAGCTGGCGCCTGCTGGCGCTTTCCAGCGGAGAGCGCTCCCTGTCCGAGCACGCGGCCATCAGCGGTAACGCCGCCCACGCTGGCGCTGAGCTGCGCATGGTGGATGTGAACGCCGGTACCCGCACGCACCGAGCCTTCGATGAATTGCACGGCCTGGAGGGCGCCGACTTCCATCGCCAGCTCACGGTAGCCGTAGGAGCGAACCATGGCCATATCGGGCCAGCCTTCGTGGAGAAGCTGCTGGCCAGCGATGACCGCCCCGGCCTGCTGGAGGACTTCGCCGGTATCCGCGCCCAGTTCGTCGAGGATAACGCCCAGGCCGGGCGGGTGGCGGACCGCTTCGCTGTGATCGCCTTGGCAGGGGAAATGGCCATTGCCTACGGCCTGCTGCCCTGGACGCCGGGCGCCGCTCTGGCCGACTGCCAGTTGCTGTACGGCGAGTGGCTGAGCCGGGTGGGCGGTGGCAATGCCGAAGACCGCCAGATCCTGGCCGGCATCCTCGACTTTATCGACAAGCACGGCAGCAGCCGTTTTTCGGACGTAGAAGACCAGATGCCAGACACCAAGGTGTTCAACCGCGCCGGGTACTGGGAGGTGGTTGGCACCAAGCGGCTGTATCTGTTCAACAAGTCCGCGCTGACCGAAGCCGCCCATGGGCACGGGCTGGCGCGTGTCGTGAAGGCGCTGGATGGCGCTGGCGCTCTCGCCAAGCACGATACCGACCGAGACAGCCGCAGGACTAAAAAGTACCGCCTGCCTGCTGGTGGGTCTGCCCGCCTGTATGTGATCGACCCCGACGCCATGGACGGTGAAGGCGGTGGCCTATGACCGCCATCACCACCGAACGCCAATGCCCGAATCCACAGGAACCTAAAAACGTGGGGAACAGGGGGAACGGGGGAACAGCCAGCAAATACGCGGCCTGTAGCCGTTCCCCCTTATTGAAGTGTTGGGGAACAGGGGGAACACAAACATGTTTTTGGATATAAGAGCCTGTGGTGTTCCTTCTGTTTGGTTATCACTGTTCCCCAGTTTTTCGGGTGGGGAACACGTACCCCCGCTGGAGGCCCCGGAAACACTGGGTGTTCCCCGCGTTCCCCCGTTCCCCCGATTTTTTTTCACAGACACATTTGGGCGTTATGGGAATCCGGGTGGGGTGACGCCATGAGCCTCCTATCCGACCTGCTCAATCACATGCCGCCGAACGTTGCTGGCGCATGCAAACCACCCATGGTGAAACGCGCCCCGGTTCGTCCGCGCCCGGTGCTGGTCGAGCCTGCCCAGCTGCCATCCGGCCCCTACGCCAACGCCGCCAATGCCACGCCTGAGTGGCGGCAGGCCCGCGATCGGTACATCAGCCATGTCATGACCTGCCGGGGCTGCTATGC
This sequence comes from Pseudomonas sp. NBRC 111140, assembly GCF_001320885.1. NCBI lineage: Bacteria > Pseudomonadati > Pseudomonadota > Gammaproteobacteria > Pseudomonadales > Pseudomonadaceae > Pseudomonas > Pseudomonas sp. NBRC 111140. The sequence goes on along the minus strand of NZ_BCBQ01000036.1, from coordinate 24,606 downwards.
GCCTGCCGGCCGCCATTGCCTGATCGGTACCGAGCTGCGCGCTACCTACGACAACACGCCCATGGAGGCCCACCCATGACAATGACCCCGACCATGCGCCTGTGCGATATCGCCTTGAAGCCAGGTATCAGCGCCAGCACGCAACTCGTCACCACCCGGCGCATCTGCCGCAACATCAGCGGCAACCTGGATTCGATCCACGCTGAGCGACGTGCCATGCGCCGCCAGGCGGGCAAGCTGAAAGCGTTCCTGCCGTTCACCCGCCAGGCCATTGCCGATCTGGAGCAGCGGGCGCAGATGCACCGATCGGATGAACGCGCTAAGGCATTGGTGGCGCTGGCGGGATTTGGCCAGTCACTGCTGTTCGACCATGACGGGCTGGCCAAGGCCCTGGGGTTCGAGCGCCTGTGCGACCTGCTGAGCGTGAACACGGTGGAGCGCGAACGGGCCAGGCAGGAGGGCGTCACCAACCTGGAAGGCCTGGTGTTCACCCATGCGCTGGAGGACAGCGCAGAGCGCCGGGCGCAGGAGTGGAATGACGCGCCGCTGTTCAACGCCTGTCACGCGGCTATGGCGGACTTCATCAGGGACTGCCCCGATGGCGTGCTGCCTGACCCATTCGCACCTGGGGCGCCGTTCGGGCCGAAGCTGCCACCGAAACTGAGGGTGGTGTGAGCCATGACCGCGCCAGCAATGAAACAGGCAAATTCAGCCGCCAAGACGAAACAGCGGGTTTCAAACGAGCAGCGCCGGCAGGTGCTGGACCTGCGCCGCCGTCACTCGCTGCGTGAGGTGGCCGAGATTACCGCCCTGCCGCTGGGAACGGTGAAGACCCTGGTTTCACGCTCCGGGGCTTTCCGCGACAACGAGCAACATCACGCCTTGTTCACCCTGCCACCGATCAGCGCCAGCACCGAGACCCTGCCGAGCGTGCCCGAGCTGCCGCCGCAGGAGGTCGTCACCGGCGACAAGGAAGTGGATGCGGTGCTCTGGCTGCGCTCGATCATCAGCACCGGTCAGGTCGCCCTGATTGAGCGGGCCATGGAGGGCACCAAGAAGATCAGGACGCCGCTCGATGTGCTGGAGAAGCGGTACCGGGATTACCTGGTGGCCACCAACCCCGGCCACCCATTCGCCGCCATGTCGTCATTCGGATTCGCTGATCTGGATGCGCTGGCCACTCGAGCCATCGAGCGGCACCGGCTGAGGCTGGAGGGCGACGCTCGCTTTGGTGATGCCCTGCTGGCCGACACCGAGGCGGAATCGTTCTGTATCGCAGCGCTGCGCGGGCTGGAGCCTACCGGCCATCTCGGTGACTTCGACAAGGGCCAGGTAGCCGCCCGGTTCAACGCCCAGCCTGAGCTGCTGCCCCACACCCTCACCGACTGCCTGTACGAGCTGGGGTACTGGGACCAGCTCTACCGGCTGCGCCACGCCGTAGACCGGGACGCCAGAGGCGACAGCGCGGGACTGGTTCGTGTTCGGCCTGCTGGCGCAGATCCGGCCCCGAGACAAGGCCGAGGCGCTGGCGGTGTTCCGCTACCTGGTCGCCAGCCAGCGCGACGACATGGCCGAGTCAGAGGCAATTCTTTGCAACCTGATCGGGTGATCAGCCCCATCAACTACCCACGGGCAACTGCCCATAACCAGCGCCAGCGGCGCCAGAGGTACACATGACAGAACCAAGCAACAGCAGCACCTCACAGCCAACACACCGTGAGCTCTTTGCAGATGCGCGCAAGAGCACGGACTTTGACGAGCACCCAACAATGGTGGCCGGCTACAAGGTCTGGAACGTGAGCGACATCGTGAAGGGTGGGCGTAAGGACTTCGATGGCCCGTACTTCACCGAGGAAGAGGCAAGGATAGCGGCGGAGCTTTGGCAAGCAACACCGGAGCGCAAGTGTGCCCGTGCCGAGGTGACCTTCCACTGCGCGGCCTGGAACCCTGATCCGAAACGTGAAAAGGCCATTCGAGAGGATGCGATGGCCGCTCGCATGATCCTTGCCGAGCTGATCGGCGCCGATGTTCCCAAATCAAGCGCCGCTGGAGCAGAGGAGAAATAACGATGGCCGCTATTGTTCGCAATGCCCCAGAGATGACCACTGTGTACTTGTCTGGCCCGTTGATTCGGAAGTTCTTCCGCAAAAAGGACTACCTGCTGGACAGCCAAAACACCTGGGAGGTGTTCCGTGCCTTGAAGGCAACGCTGGAAGGCTTTGAACGAGAGATCAAGCGACTTGAGGCGCTGGGCATGAGATTCGCCATTTTCAGGAATCGGAAGAACGTTGGGGCGGATGAGTTCGACCGTGGAGGGGCTAGGGAGGTACGCATCGTGCCTGTCATCGCCGGCAGTAAACGCGGCGGTGCTCTGCAGACTGTACTGGCGGCGGTTTTGATCGTGGTTGGTGTAGTTGCTCAGCAACCTTGGATGGTTCAGACCGGCGTTGCTATGGCTATCGGGGGCGTCATCCAAATGCTTAGCCCCCAGGCTAAAGGTCTGTCCCAGAGCGGAGCGCCAGAGAACCTGCCAAGTTACGCCTTCGGCTCAGCCCGAAACACCACCGCCAGTGGTAACCCTGTCCCGATCTGCATCGGCGAACGTCGTTGGGGCGGGGCGATCATCTCTGCCTCGATTGTTGCGGAAGACAAGTCCTAAAGACGATTTAGCGTAGGCACTGGGGCGTGTTACTTTCAGCGCCCTATTGCGCAACAAATGGATGATCGTATGCGTATTGCCTATATCGTCGCTGCCGGGATGGCGTTGCTATCCGGCTGTGCTACATCCCCTATCCCTTCCTCTCAGGCAGACCCTGTTCCAGCAGGCCGCCTGTTGGCGTTTCAAGCAACACCACCCAGCCCTTACGGGACGCTCGTCGTAACTCGCGATTCAGGCTTCACCGGCAGCGCTTGCAACACCATCCTCTACATTGACGGAAAGAAGTCAGATGAAATTGCTTCGGGGGAAAGTGCCAAATTCTACCTTGAGCCGGGCGAGAGAATCGTGGGAATCAACTCCACTACCTTATGCGGTGGCGGCCTCAAAGAGCGTTCATTCGTATTGGATGCTGGCGCCATCAAGAAATACCGTATCTCGATCGATACCAGCATGAGCATGGATCTCTCACCTACAGCGTTCTAGCCTGCCATGGCTTCCTCTACATCGCGCCACGAAATACGACCTCACCGTTTTGTGGCGCGAGACAGACCAAAACGTCTCACTGAGACCGTATCGTCTGTCTTGTTTGGGAACCTAGCCAACCCCGCTCAGGGGAAAGGAATCTTGACATTCTGCCAACGTAAGATTATTTGCCAATGGCTACGCGAGCTATGCCTGCGCGCTTTGCGTGGTGCTTTTTAAAGCCTCATTGGTGTTGTCGCGGATGGGGCATGATGCAAGGTCTAGAAAAATTTACGCATGGAGAGCAATACATGATCACTTTTCAAGAAGCTATAGATTCGATTGAAGATGGTGAAACACCTTCCATACTATTAGCTAATGGTTTTTCGCAGGCCTGGAATGTAGATATTTTTAATTATGCGAACTTGTTTGAGGCTGCAGATTTCGGGCGCCGAGATGTAGCTCTCAGGGCGCTATTTAATGAAATTGGTACATATGATTTTGAAAAGGTCATGAAGTATTTGGTTGCGGCCGAGACAGTGTTAACTGTTTATGCGGCAGATCAAGATATGATCGATTGTATTAAGGAGGATCAAGAAGAGCTGAAATCTGCGCTGATTCGGGTGATCTCTGCAACGCATCCTGACCGTCCGAATGAAGTCGGAAATCATCAGTACTCAGCGGTTCGGGCTTTTCTGTCTGGTTTTAAAGAAGTTTTCACCTTGAACTATGATTTGTTGTTCTATTGGGCGCGTAATATGCGGCTTCTGGATCCGCAGAATTACAGGACGGATGATGGTTTCAGGCAGCATGAAACATGGGTTGGGAAGGGGACAAGTCAGAATGTTCATTTTTTGCATGGTGGGTTGCATATTTATGATAATGGCTCTGACATAAAGAAGCATACCTTTGCAGAGGATGGTGTTTCTATTATTGATAAGGTCAGGAATAACCTTGAGGCGGGAAGGTTTCCGTCTTTTGTTTCTGAGCCTACTTCTGAAAAGAAAAAGTCAAGGATTGAGCATAATCCTTATTTGAATTTCTGCTTTCAAAGGCTTGCAGATCTTTCAGGTGTGCTTTTTATATATGGTCATTCAATGGATGGGAATGATAAGCATATCTTTGATCGTATTAAGAAAAGTTCAGTTCGTATGGTGTATGTTAGCATTTATGGTGATGAGCATAGTGAAGCTAATACTGCGACTCGAGGAAACGCGACTCGTTTTCTAGATTCTCCGAACATCGAAGTCAAGTTCTTCCAAGCCGAATCTGCCGCTGTTTGGGGGTGAGGCTTTAAATTTTTGTGCAGTGATACACGCGCCACCAGTGATGGTTATGAGCGCGTGATATCCATCACGGTACGGACTGCTGGTACGCACTGCTGGTAGGCATTCTGGACTGCGTATCGGGTTAGTTCGCACCGGTGGTTCGCAAGCCTGGTTCGCAACTGCCATTGCGCGAACCAGGTAACTACAATTGAACACCATTCTCTCCCGCGCATGAGGAGCATGTGTATGTGGGTTTTTGAGTTGACTGTGCCTGGCGTTCGACTTGAGATGGAAGACCGTCAGTTGTCTTGGGAGCTGGAGGGCCTGGTTCGGCACCTCGAAGGGAGTTTTTTTGAAGCAAATACAGCTCTGAACCTATTTCATCAAGCTCGGATAATCGATTCCCAAAATTCGTCGTTCAGTCCCAACGACTGGGAGAGGGATAGGGCGCGCCGCAGCGAGATACAGGACGCGCTGACCAAAGCCAGGGGTGGCTTTGGTCATGACCACTACATGGAGACCTATTTCGAGGCTGAGGTTATTCATAAGCGGGAGAAATGGTCTCAAGGCCATATACCCCGGGAGCTGAAGCACAACGTCGTTTTCATCTACGCCAGAGCTTTCCTCTACGCGATGGATACGTTCGACAAATTCCTCACGGTTCTCAGCAAAACCACCGGCGCCCCTCCAGAAATCGCCCAACTAAGCAACAAGATGAATGAGCACTTTCCTGATTTGCGAGGTGTCAGGAATTCAGCTCAGCATCAGGAGGATCGAGCGAGGGGGCTCGGAGTGCGTGGGGCTAAAATAGACCTCAAACCGATCGACAACACGTTAGTAAAAGCCCCGGGCGGGGTGTTGATGCTGAACTGTTTGAATGGAACAAAGTACGGCTCAACAATGGCTGACGGCCACTACGGCGAAGTCGATGTGTCTCCTGAGTCGATGGAGTGCCTACAGTCCGTGCTCATCCAGGTGCTGAATTGCTTCAACTGGAGCGGTCCCAAGCGGCACCTTCCTAGCGACTGACAAGCCATTCGTGATTGTGACTCTCACACCTGGCTCGTCCATTCTCTCCGCGGCGCTGGCGTGAACCTGGGCGGGCTGCCTGTTGAGAAATGTTGAGGTTGCCAGGCCCAGGTTTCCATTCCGGTTTCCACGGTATGACAGCCTTGCCGGTAGCAACCGATCCGCCACGCCTGCCGCGAATGACCACATGAAAATCACAATGCTTGCCGCACAGAGATCGGCCGGCTGTCAGGTCGGTTTCGTGCCTGGCCCGAGCTATTCTCCTTTGGCACGTTTCAGGAGGGAAGTTTCGTGGCTTCAATGGACATAGCAGTTGTTGATGGGCAGCGAATGCCGCCGGCTCCTGGGCTGAAGGGAGTTTGTGAGAGGTGCGGGGCGCCAGCTCAGGCGAAGTGTGGGCCGATCGTTCGCTGGCACTGGGCGCATGCTGGCAGACGGCATTGCGATCCTTGGAAGGAGAACGAAGGCCCATGGCATCGCGCATGGAAAGCACTGTTTCCATTCGAGTGGCAGGAAGTGGTCGCTTTCGACCACGCCGGCGAGAAGCATATCGCGGACGTCAAACGGCCTGATGGCACAGTCATTGAACTTCAGAACTCTCCGATGGGAATCGAGGAAATGCTCACCCGCGAGAAGTTCTACGGTGAGCGGATGATCTGGATTGTTAACGGGGAGAAGTTCAAGGATCACATCCGAGTCGGGGACGCTCTGCCAGATCCTGATCACCCGAAAGTCAGGGAATTCAAACTGGCCATGCCTGTTTACTCTCCATGGACAAACACGTGGAGAAAACCGTGCCTCGATGGTGGCGCCTTCGCGTACTTTCGTAGAAGCGATATCGCTGCCGCCAGTTCACCTCGACCGATGTTGGAATTACTCCACGGTAAAGACTTTGACGGAGTAGTACAGGAATCGTACCGCGGCCAGCACACCTGGTCGTGGCGGAAGCCACGGGAAGGCTGGCTTGTATCCAAACGCACCGTAATTTTCGACCTCGGCGAGAAAGGGATGTGGGCGATTGGGAAGTACGACCAAGCGCCATGCCTCCAGCGAATATTTCGCAGGTCCCTTATAGAGTCGCTGCTGTCTGGCGCAGTCCCAGACCTGGCCTGGTCACTCGAGCCGTATACCGATTGGATGACGCCGAAATCTCTTTGACCACGCTTTGACGGAATGTGAGGCAGGCATGAGACGGAACCCGCACCGGGTGGGCGTCAGAGGCCCGGCCTATGCGGGAGGCCGTCAAAGTCGAGGCTCTGGCCGTCTCATACCCCTGACAGACCCCTGACGGATTTTGGACCGCTTTGGACGGATCGGCGCAGGCTTTGCGTGGTGGTGCTGGCGCTATGGCGCGTGATGTCGTGACTGCCGGCCTAGTGGTGATCTGCCCGGACCGCGCGCTCGTCCAGAGCCGCCAAGTTAAAATAGACCCGCACTAGACCGCGATAGACGGTGGCCTGTGGCCCCATTCGCTGGATCACCTGCCGGGCCTGGCCTGGGCCAATGCATGATGGGCTGGCGCGGACAGTCCCGTCTAATGCCGAAGCCCGAATTCTGGACAGGCTCTGGACGGATCAGGACCAGCACCAGCAGATGGAATGCCGTGGGAGCGGTGATTTACCTCATGCGCGGGAGGCTGGCCACCATCGACCAGCGCATGCCCGTCCAGAATGGCAGGGGAATGGCGAAATACTTGACAGGCCTTGACGGATTCAGCCGCTGGCGCTTGAGCAGGATCGGCTGTAAGCATTGCTGTACAGGGGCTGGCGCTGAGTCTGGCTGACCTGTGGGCACGTAGGCCGTCAAGAGTTTCCGGACGTGCTCGTCAAGGAAAAACCGGGTGGCTCAGAACCGGTCAAAACCTGACATGTAGAGCCTGAGACAGCGTAATCACCTGTTGGCAGGCATCACTGCATGTAGATAATCGCGGTGTCCATTTCGCGGATCAGGAGAAAGGGAGTTGGATTTATATACCGTTGATCGCCTATCAAGGCTTGGTACTGGGTTCACCTGCTCATTGGTCGAGCATGAGGACATCACTCCGGTTGAAGTGGCTGACCTAGTCAGAGAGCTATGTCCAGGTGGTGTATCGCAGCATGGGGATGCTTATCTTGTCAGTGCTCCTAACCAAGCAGAAATGGTCATCAATGCAGACATCGAGATACTCTTTGAATGGGTTAGGAGAGCCAGGTATCCAGGGAGACCATCGCGTTTCCAGAGCATATTTGCAGTTGACAGCTTAGAGGCTGCGGACACCTTCAAACGAGAGTTCCACGGAGTAGAGGCGCCAGTTTATAAGGTCGTCTCGGAGCATGCTTTCCGTGCAGACATGCGTTTGCTTGACCCTAGGATGTCACCAGCTGTGAAGTCATTGTTTGCGAATCTGTACTGGCAGGGGCTTCCGCATCCAGTCGACCCACCATTCTGGGAATGGTTGGTGCCATGCCCTGTTGTCATTGGCGATCGAGTTGTGTGATGCCGGGTTTGGAGTTGTTGGCTTAGGTCCGAAACTACCAATATCGATCGACTCGACACGCGCCAGTGTGTAGAAAACGACACACCGTGTAGGAGTCGACACGGTGTGCCGGCGCTCGACGCCGTACAGCACCAGGTGACTGCGTGTTGCTGCCTGCGAGAACCGTACAGGGCAGGTCACGGAGCAAGGGCAGCCCCAAGGCGACCTGACCCAAGCGGCGAACGTGCGCCAGGCTAGGGTGGGCCTACCCGGCCACGAAGGGGCCCCGGATACCACTTGAGGCCGCATATCCAAAGGTGGTGGAGGCCGGCCACCAGGGTGGGCCCGCAGGCCTGACAAGAAAGCGCAGGAGCAACGAAAATGTGCAGGTGGCGCAGGTCCAGCAGGTGACCGATCGGCCTGCCGTGAACTACCCGGGTACTGGGTAGTTATCAGATAATCAGCCGCCCAGCTCATCGACCTGAGCACCATCACATCGAGGGACGCTCCATGTCCGTTATCGACTGCGACTACCTACCCGAGCCGGAACCGGTCCAATTCCCGCCTGAGCTGGCGCTACTGATCGTCAGGAAGCCAGCCGCCATGGCCGAGGCATTCGAGAGCAAGGCGCTCGACCAGATGACCATGGGCGCCAGCAGGGCGCTACGCGATGGAATGGAGCCGCGCAGGATCATCAGGCAGATGGGGCTGTAATTACGGGATTCCCCGTAGTTGCCTGGACAAGGTGTTGCTGTTATCGCAACACCCGCCGCGAGCACTCACGATCATTGGGTGGTGAAGCGCCACCCCACCCTTTTGGGGGAGCGGTACCCGGCTATACACAACCCCCAGGCCATCGCTTAAACAATGGCTATACACAACTCCCCTCGCATCGCCACTTTTCTGCTGCGCTGCGCCTACCATCTTGCACTGAGCACTGAGCACTGAGCACTGAGCACTGAGCACTGAGCACTGAGCACTGAGCACTGAGCACTGAGCACTGAGCAGTCTCATTCAGGAGGGCTGCTCCCGAAGGGGATGGGGGACGAAACGGGGAACGAACGGGGAAAATTCAGAAGAAAATGGCCCGAAAACGAAAAAGGCCCACCGAAAGGTGAGCCTAAGTCGTTGATTTATATGGTGCCGGCACCAGGAATCGAACCCGGGACCTACTGATTACAAGTCAGTTGCTCTACCATCTGAGCTATACCGGCAATGGGGCGTCATTATAGCGATCGTTTGGCGCCTGTAAACCACTTCCTTGCGATTGTTCGCAAAAGACCTAAGTTAGCGGCCCAAAAGGAGAATTTTCTTACCAGCCGCGGTGGATGGTGTTGACGCTTGGCTCGCTTTTGCCTGGGTTGAAGAACAGCTTGTCATTGTCGCAGCCGCGCTTGCGGCAAGGGCTTTCGGTGCGCAGGGGCAGGCCGTTGTCGCCGCCCAGCTGCATGCCGGGGTGGTTCCAGCCCAGGTTGCTGTTGGAGTGGGGCGCGGTGCCGTTGGTGCAGCCGGTCAGGGCCAGAGCGAAGGTCAACAGGGCGAGGGGGGTGGCTCGGGTCACGATGGTCAAGTCCGTTGGTCCATTGTCGGTTCTGGCGCAACGCCAGAAGGTCGCGGGGCTGGCGGGCAGCGCGCGACGTCACTTTTTAATGATTTGGGGGGCGGATGATACACCGTTACGGCGGTTGGGCATTAGCCTTGTGTTACCTGTCAGGCGCTCTTCGCGGGAATTCTCACACCCACAAATGACCGCGCAAACAGCGCTTGCATCAACCACAAGAAATGTTTATGCACAAGTGGCATTGCCGACTTGCGCGAAAGGCATGCCGGATCGCTACGCCGCTGGTCTTTGCGCAAACGCCTGTTTTTGTTGGGCTTGACGCGTAAGCTGGAATAAGCCAAGCGCTTGAAATAGCGCTTGGCTCCAACAGGTAATCACAAGCTTGTTCACAGACTTATCCACAGGTTGTGCTGCGGCTAACGGTCGCGTTCCGCAAGGATGAGCAGGTTGCGCGGGGTCAGTGGGTAGTCGCAAAACAGGCCCAGGCGCACCTCATAGCCTTGTTCTTCGAGAAACAGGGCGCGATCGAGCACCAGCCATAGTTCCAGCGGCCGGCGGAATAGGTTGCGCACGCGCTCCAGGTTGCGTACCTCGGCCAGGCGCTGCCAGCCCGCGGCCTCCAGGGCGGCCCAATCCGGGTTGCCGTGCAAAGGCAGTTGTTTCAGATCTGCCAGGTCGCGGCAGTAGTGCTCGAAAGGCTTTTCCAGCCAGGCTACCGGCAGCGACGGCGTCGGCAGGTATTCGCTGCTCTGGCGCTGCTGGCGTTGTAGCAGGTCGAAGCCCAGGCGCCGGGCCATCGAGGTGTCGCGCTGGCGCCGCACGCGGGCGCCAGCGGTGACGGTTTCGCTCAAGGGCAGGCCCAGGTCGTCCAGCGACAGCTGCAAGTTGGACGCTTGCGCGGCTGTGGATAACGCCTGGTATTGCTGCACGGCTGTGCGGTTGTAGCAGCAGGGGGCTACGGCCAACTGCCGGCAACCTTGCCGGCTGGCCAGTTGCATCAGGCGTACATGCAGGTCGCCACAGGCGTGCAGGGCGACCACGCTTTTGTCGCCTGCCAGGTGGCGGGCGCTGTCGCTGGCCATCACATCCTGGTGCACATGCTGCGCTGGCACGTGGTGGTGCGCGCTCAGGGCCTGGCCGGCGGCGACCAGGTCGGCGTCGTACTCAAGGCAGGTCAGCTGCTGGCCGGGTTGCAACAGGCGGCGGCCCAGGTGGCCTTTGCCAGAGCACCAGTCCAGCCAGTGTTGCGGCGGTTCACGGAAGGCCAGGTGGCTGGCGAAGGCTTCGATCTGCTGCCATTTGCGGCCGGGGACAGCAACGTCCAGACGGTGGGCGGCGGAGGGTAGAGCGCTCTGAGGAAGGCTGCCAAGGGTGGAGAGCTGCTGGGCTTGCTGGGCCAGTTGCGGGAATGGGGCGGGCAAGTGGTCAGCGGTACTATCGGCTTCGGCGTCTGCCAGGGAGCATTGGCGCAGGTGGGTGGCCAGTTCGGGGTGGGTGGTTTCCCAGCCCAGGTGCAGGGTAGTGAAGGGGCGGGGTTTCCACAGCTGTTGGTGCTCGATCAGGAACTGGTCGAGTGCCTGGAAGCGGGTGCTTAGGTGATGGCTGTGGAGGTGACTGGGCATGGGAGGACGTGTGTTGGGTTTTAGGGCCTCTTCGCGGTTGCACCCGCGAAGAGGCCGGGACGGCTCAGCGGCCTTGGCAGGCATCCACGCGCAACCAGCGCTCCAGCAGCTTGAAGCCCTGCACCAGCAAGAACGAGATCACCAGGTAGAACACCCCGGCCGCGAAGAAGATTTCCACCGGCAGGTAGGTCCGCGCAATGATGGTACGGGCCATGCCGGTCAGTTCCAGCAGGGTCACGGTACTGGCCAGGGCGCTGGCCTTGAGCATCAGGATCACTTCGTTGCTATACGCCGGCAGGCCGATGCGCGCAGCACGTGGCAGCATGATGTAGAACAGTGCCTTGCCCCGTGACATGCCCAGCGCGCGTGCCGCTTCGATCTCGCCCTTGGGGATCGACTGCAGCGCGCCACGCAGGATCTCGGCGATGTACGCGGCGGTGTGCAGGGTCATGGTCAGCACCGTGCACCAGAACGGATCGCGCAGGTACGGCCACAGCGAGCTGGAGCGCACGGCATCGAACTGCGCCAGGCCGTAGTAGACCAGGAACAGCTGCACTAACAGTGGCGTACCACGGAAGAAGAAGATGTAGCTGAACGGCACCGCACGCACGTACCAATGGCGTGAGGAGCGGGCGATGCCCAGCGGGATGGCCAGGATCAACCCGGCAACCACGGCAATGGCCACCAGCTCCAGGGTAAGGGTTGCGCCTTCGGCCAGGCGTGGCAGCCATTTGAAGATGACTTCCCAATTCATTATTCGGCCCTCGCAAAGCCGCGAGCGGCGCGTTTTTCCATGAAGTGCATGCCGGTCATGGCAAGGACGGTCAGGCCCAGGTAAATGCAGGCCGCGACCATGTAGAAGGTGAACGGCTCTTTGGTCACGGTCACGCCTATCTGCGAATGACGCATGATCTCTTCAAGGCCGATTACCGACACCAGTGCGGTGTCCTTCATCAGGATCATGAACAGGTTGCCAAGGCCGGGCAGGGCGATGCGCCACATCTGCGGGAGGATGATCCGCGACAGGATGCGGCCCTTGGACAGGCCCAGTGCCAGGCCCGCTTCACGGTGGCCCTTGGGAATCGCCAGGATGGCGCCACGGAACACCTCGGTGGCATAGGCGCCGAAGCACAGGCCCAGGGCGATCACACCGGCCGCGAAGGCACTCAGCTCAAGGCCAGGCATGTTCAGGGCTTCGCCGAGGCTGTTCATCAGCCCGACGGTGCCGAAATAGATAAGCAGCACCCACAGCAGTTCGGGCACGCCGCGAACCAGGGTCGAGTAAAAGCCGCCAAGCCATTGCAGCGGCTTGAGCGGGGAGGTCTTGGCCAGGGCGCCGAGCAGGCCCAGCACCAGCCCCAGCAGCAAGGCGCAAAGCGCCAGTTTTACGGTCATCAAGGTGCCGGCCATCATGGCCGGACCGAATCCGTGCAGGTCGATATTCATGGGCAGGTCATTCTAGGGACTGGCGCGCCGCAAGGGCGCGCCGGTCAGGGCGGGTCATTCGATGCTGAACGGGAAGTACTTGTCGTTGATCTTCTTGTACGTGCCGTCGGCTTTGATTTCTGCCAGGGCTTTGTTCAGGTTGTCGCGCAGCTTGGTGTCACCTTTGCGCACGGCAATGCCGATCTTGTCGCTGTCCATCACCGGCTCGCCCTTGAACTCGAAGTTCGAGCCGTCTTTGCTCTTCAGCCACTCGTACTGTACGTACTTGTCGGCCAGGATGCCGTCGATGCGGCCGGACACCAGGTCCAGGTAGGCGTTTTCCTGGGTGTCGTACAGCTTCACGTCGACGCCCTTGAAGTTGTCTTCAAGGTAGGTGCCGGCCAGGGTGGCGCGCTGGGTGCCGATTACCTTGCCTTTCAGCGACTCTTTGTCAGTTTTGAAATCGACGTTTTTCGGCGCGATGAACTGCAGCTTGTTGGAGTAGTACGGCTCGGTGAAGTCCACGGCCTGCTTGCGCTCGTCGGTGATCGACAGCGACGACACCAGGAAGTCGAACTTCTTGGCATTCAGGGCCGGGATGATGCCGTCCCAGTCGGAGGTAACGACCGAGCATTCGACTTTCATCTTGGCGCACAGGGCGTCACCGATGTCTTTGTCGAAACCAACCACGTTACCGCTGGCATCCTTGTTGTTGAACGGTGGGTAGGCGGCTTCGATACCCATGCGCAGTTTTTCTGCGGCCATGGCGTTTGCCGACATCACCAGCGTGGCAGCAGCTGCCAGGAGGAACTTCTTGTAAGTGTGCATGTATTGCTCCGTTAGCGGTGGCTGGACATGAATTGCTTGCAACGCGCCGAGGTCGGGTTTTCGAAGACCTGCTGCGGCGATCCCTGCTCTTCGACCAGGCCTTGGTGCAGGAAGACGACTTCACTGGACACATGGCGGGCAAAGCTCATCTCGTGCGTCACCAGCAGCATGGTACGGCCTTCTTCGGCCAATGCGCGGATAACGTTTAGCACTTCCTGGACCATTTCCGGATCGAGCGCCGAGGTGGGCTCGTCGAACAGGATCACTTTGGGCTTCATGGCCAGGGTACGGGCAATGGCGGCGCGCTGTTGCTGGCCTCCGGAAAGCTGGGCGGGGTAGCTGTGGCGCTTGTCGTAGATGCCGACCTTGTTCAGCAGCGCTTCGGCGGCTTCGATGGCCTCGGCCTTGCTTTGGCCGAGCACGCGGCGTGGCGCCTCGATGATGTTGTCGAGGATCGACATGTGCGGCCACAGGTTGAAGTTCTGGAAGACAAAGCCGATTTCGCTGCGCAGGCGATTGATCTGGCGGTTGTCGGCTGCGACCAGGTCGCCGTTCTTGGCGGCCTTGAGCTTGAGGGCTTCGCCGGCGACCAGGATTTCGCCCTGGTGCGGGTTCTCGAGCAGGTTGATGCAGCGCAGCAGGGTGGACTTGCCGGAGCCGGACGACCCCAGGATGGAGATCACGTCACCGTCGCGTGCGGTCAGCGAAATGCCCTTGAGAATTTCCTGCTCGCCGTAGCGTTTGTGCAGATTGCGGATTTCCAGCGCGGGCGTGGCCTGAGCCATGTGCGGTCCTCATGTGTTCGGGTGCGTTCCCAGCTATTGGCGGCCTTCCTGGCGTGCGCCAAGCTAGCATAGCGGCATTATGACGGCCAACAGGGTCGCCGGGGACTGTGGGCACTGGTGGGGCAGTTTGTCGCATCGCTACAGCGTAACGTCGCGCAGATGTCCGCGAAGGTGTCGCCCAGCACCAGAGCCTTGATGAAAAAAGGCGCAATGGTGCCACCTTTGGGCCGCTCATGGAAGCGGTTTTGGCCCATTGGCGGGGTAAAGCCGACCTTTAGGTCAAACGATTCCAGTGGGGGCAGGTTTACCCGCGAATGCGTCGCTAGCTTTAAAGGTTGTACCTCAAGGTTGCACTTTTTTGCATTGCGGTGGTGCACAGGTGTTACCGGGGAGCACCTGTGGTGCATTTGTAAGTGGGTATTTCAGTAATCCGATGATTTGGTGCTCTTTCGGTCAAGTCTTGGCCGAAAGCCCTCCAAGCCGCGTTCTAAAAGGCCCGCAGAAACTTCTGACGAATGCATTCAGCACATGGCGCGCTTATTGCCAGTAGGAAACCGCCGATTGCAGCGACGCCTAGGCCAACCCTTGGTGCGCTTTGTACCCGCAGTCGGAGTGGTCCACTCCTTACAAAGGTAGTTTCAATGAGCGGTAACAATTCCAATGACCTCGCTCAGGGGCTCAAACAACGGCATGTGACCATGCTGTCCATCGCTGGCGTCATCGGTGCCGGCCTGTTCGTAGGCTCCGGCCACGCCATCGCAGCTGCCGGCCCTGCCGTGCTGCTGGCATATGCCGCCGCCGGTACCCTGGTGGTGCTGGTGATGCGCATGTTGGGTGAAATGGCTGTCGCCTCGCCTGACACCGGTTCGTTCTCCACATATGCCGACCGCGCCATCGGGCGCTGGGCCGGTTTCACCATTGGCTGGCTGTACTGGTGGTTCTGGGTGCTGGTGATACCGCTGGAGGCCAATGCCGCCGCAGCCATCCTGCATGCGTGGTTCCCTGCGGTCGACCTGTGGGCATTCTCCCTCATCATTACCTTGGGGCTGACGCTGACCAACCTGTGCAGCGTTAAGAACTACGGTGAGTTCGAGTTCTGGTTCGCCCTGCTCAAGGTGCTGGCGATCATCGGCTTCATCGCCGTGGGCTGTGCTGCCTTGTTCGGCTTCGTGCCAAACAGTCAGGTGAGCGGTGCCAGCCACCTGTTCGATACCCAAGGCTTCATGCCGAACGGCCTGGGCGCTGTGCTGGCCGCGATGCTGACCACCATGTTCTCGTTCATGGGTACTGAAATCGTCACCATCGCCGCTGCCGAGTCGAAGGACCCGGGCAAGCAGATCAGCCGTGCCACCAATTCGGTGATCTGGCGTATCTGCCTGTTCTACCTGGTGTCGATCTTCCTGGTCGTCGCCTTGGTGCCTTGGAACGACCCAGCGCTGGCCGAAACCGGTTCCTACCAGACCGTGCTGAGCCGTATCGGCGTACCGAATGCCAAGCTGATCGTCGACATCGTGGTGTTGATCGCGGTGACCAGCTGCCTGAACTCGGCGCTGTACACTTCGTCGCGCATGCTGTTCTCGCTGAGCAAGCGTGGCGACGCACCGGCCATCGCCCAGCGCACCACCAAGGCGGCTACCCCGCACGTGGCGGTTTTGCTGTCCACGGCAGCGGCGTTCCTTTGCGTGTTCGCCAACTTCGTGGCCCCGGCCCAGGTGTTCGAGTTCCTGCTGGCCAGTTCGGGCGCCATTGCGCTGCTGGTGTACCTGGTGATTGCCGTGTCGCAGTTGCGCATGCGTGCCCAGCGTGAAGCCCGCGGCGAGAAAATCACATTCAAGATGTGGCTGTTCCCGGGCCTGACCTGGGCGACCATTGCCTTCATCGTTGCCATTCTGGTGGTAATGGCGTTGCGTGAAGATCACCGCGCCGAAATCATCGCGACTGCGCTGCTGAGCATTGGTGTGGTGGCAGCTGGCTTGCTGGTGCACCGCAAGCGTGAGGCTGCCGGACGGGTGGCGCTGGATAACTGATCCGCGCTGGCTGAAATGAAAAGGCCGTGCCCTGTGAGGGGCACGGCCTTTTTCGTTGGCAGGTTAAACGGCCCTGTCAGCCGAACTGCTTCTGCTGTTGCTGCTGCTTGGCAACCAGTTCGGAAGCGGCGATATAGGCCTCCTGGAACTCATCGCTCTCCAGCCAGGCCATGGTGGCCTCTTCGTCAGCGCCGTCTAGCCATTTGCGGTAGGCGTTGAACACCAGCACGATGTAGTCGGTGGCGTGCTCTTCCTTGTGCCCCTTGAGTACCAGGGCCAGTAGCGGGTCCACCAGGAACACCGAGATCATCGGTACCAGGCCGCCCTCCTGGGCTTCCTTCATCTTGTTGAACATCGCGTCGTAGCTGCCCGACTCCATGGCCTTGTTGTACACCTGCTCGACGCTGGCGCTGTCGCCGGCACTGGCCTTGACCGCCTGGCCGCTGCGCACCATGCGGTTCTGCTTGGCCTTGCTGGCGGCGCGTTTGGCGCGTTTCTGTTGCTTGGTAGGGGTGGCCATGGGGTGAATCCTTGGGGTGTTCGGAAATTGCGCGTATTGAAGCGCAGCTGCCTCGGCGTTTCAACTCGCCAGCGGGGCGGACTCATCCTCTTCGAACCCGTGCGATGCCCTGCCGACCAGTAGTTCATCCGGCGCATGGGCCACACTATGGTCCTTGCCCGGGTAGTCCAGCGAGTGCAGGAAGTGGCGGATGCAGTTGAGCCGCGCACGCTTCTTGTCATCGGACTTGATCACTGTCCACGGTGCATCGGCAGTGTCGGTATGGAAGAACATCGCTTCCTTGGCGGCGGTGTAGTCTTCCCACTTGTCCAGCGACTTGATGTCGATAGGTGACAGCTTCCAGTGCTTGAGCGGGTCGTCGCGGCGCGAGATGAAGCGGCGCAGCTGCTCTTCGCGGTTCACCGAAAACCAGTACTTGAACAGCAGGATGCCGCTGTTGCACAGCATGCGCTCAAGGTCCGGCGCCTGGCGCATGAATTCCAGGTACTGCAGTGGCGTGCAGAACTCCATCACCTTCTCTACCCCGGCGCGGTTGTACCAGGACCGGTCGAAGAACACCATTTCACCCGCCGTGGGCAGGTGCTGGATATAGCGCTGGAAATACCACTGGCCCTGTTCCTGCTCGGAAGGCTTTTCCAGGGCGACGATGCGCGCACCGCGAGGGTTGAGGTGCTCCATGAAGCGCTTGATGGTGCCGCCCTTGCCTGCGGCATCACGCCCTTCGAACAGAATCACCACACGTTGGCCGGTGTCCTTTACCCAGCTCTGCACCTTCAGCAGCTCTATCTGTAGCGCGTGCTTGGCCTTCTCGTAGTCCTGGCGGCGCAGCCGGGTGCGGTAGGGGTAGCTGGCCGGTAGGCGCGCCGAGGTGCTGTCTTCATTGCTGCCCCTGGGGGCGGTAGCCACTTCCAGCGCTGCGGGTTGCTGGCTGATGCGGGTGATCGTCGGTTCCGGCTTGCGCTGGCGTGGGCGGCGCGTGCGGACTGGGGTGACGGCAGGTTCGCCGGGGGCGGGGAGCAGTAGGGGGGATTCTTCGCTCATGGGGTCCTTGCTAGTCGATTCGGATGTCCATCCAGCACCTTAAATTGTGGCGAGTGATGGCCATTTGATGCTGGTCAACTGGGTGTCTATAAACAGTTTGAAACAGCTACCAATTGGCTGTAGTGTGAACTACGGTTTACATTCCTCCCATGCATACATTAGTTCAAACCGACACCTACCGAACGTGGTTCGCTGCTTTGCGGGACCCGCGTGCGAAAGCACGCATAACTGTCCGGTTACGACGGGTGGGTCTTGGAGTGATGGGTGACTGTAGGCCGGTTGCTGAAGGGGTATCCGAGCTTCGGATCGACTATGGTCCGGGCTATCGGGTGTATTTCGTTCGGCGAGGTTATGAAGTGATCATCCTCCTGGCGGGTGGCGATAAGGCTAGTCAGGCCAGGGATATCAAATCGGCTCTCAAGCTGGCTCGCGACCTCTAGGAGGCCATCATGAAAAATATCAAATTGACCAAATGGGATGCTGTGGACCATTTGAAGACAGAGGAGGACATGGTCTTGTACCTCGAAGCCTGTCTGGAGGAAAACGACCCTGCACTGCTTGCTGCTGCCTTGGGTGATATCGCTCGTGCTCGTGGTATGGCTCAACTGGCGCGCGATACCGGGCTCACGCGGGAGGGGTTGTACAAGGCGCTGTCTGCTGAAGGTAACCCCAGCTTGGCGACCATCATGAAAGTGATGGCGGCGCTTGGGGTGAGGCTTCATGCCGAGGTGCTACCACCCACTGCAGGGTAACGTCCGGATTGAATTTGGTAGCTAAGTCAGTTGGCTGCCAAGCCTGCAGCAAAAATCACAGGCAACAAAAAACCCGCACTAGGCGGGTTTCTTGTTGTCGCTTCGGGTAACTTTGCAACCACCAGAAGCTTGAAGGTGGTGCCCAGAGACGGAGTCGAACCGCCGACACGAGGATTTTCAATCCTCTGCTCTACCGACTGAGCTATCTGGGCGACGAGGTGAATTAAATAGATTTCCGGACCGCTCGTCAACGACTTTTTGAAAAAATTTTAAATTAATTCCGTCGCTTACGATTTTTGGGGTCATTCGGCCGGTGGAACGTAGCCTTCGGCCTGGGCGTATTCTTCGCCGGCGAAAAACTTGTCCATTTCGGCCTGGAGGAATTTGCGGTCCTCGGCGTTCATCATGTTCAGGCGCTTTTCGTTGATCAGCATGGTCTGGTGCTTCTGCCAGTCAGCCCAGGCTTTCTGCGAGATGTGTTCGAAGATGTCCTGGCCCTTGGCGCCTGGGTAGGGCGGGCGTTCCAGGCCTGGGAGTTCTTCTTGGTACTTGCGGCACATCACGGTGCGGGTCATCGGGCGTCTCCTGCAATCAGTTCGTCGGCCGCGCGTTCAAGCAGCTTTTTTACCGGGGCGGCAAGGCCCAGGCGCGGCGGGGTGGCGAGGTTATACCAGAGCCAGTCGGCCTCGGCCATGTGCTCGCCGACCGGGTCGACGCGCACCAGCCAGGGCTCGATCGCCAGCTGGAAGTGGCTGAAGGTGTGGGTCAGGCCATCCATGGCGTGGCTGCCAGCCAGGCGCAGGCCGTGCTGATAGGCCAGGTCTTCGAGTTGGGCAATGTCATCCAGCTCCGGCAGGCTCCACAAACCACCCCACAGGCCGCTGGAAGGGCGGCGATACAACAGGATGGCGCCTTCGGGGTTGGTCAGCAGAGGCATCAGGGTGCGCCGTTGCGGCAGCGCTTTGCGCGGCTTGGGCTCGGGGTAGCGGGTTTCTTCACCGTGCAGGTGCGCTTCGCAGCCGCGCTGCAGCGGGCAGATCAGGCAGCTGGGCTTGCTGCGCGTGCACAGCGTGGCGCCCATGTCCATCATCGCCTGGGTGTAGTGGTTGGCGCGCAATTGTGGAGTGAAGCGCTCGGCGGTGGCCCACAGCTGGTTGGCCACCTTGGGCTCGCCGGGGTAGCCCGCCTGGGCGCTGTAGCGGGCCAGCACGCGCTTGACGTTGCCGTCGAGGATCGGCGCGCGGATGCCCATGCTGATGCTGGCGATGGCACCTGCCGTGGAGCGGCCGATGCCGGGCAGCTCGGTAAGCTGCTCGACACTGCGCGGGAATTCGCCGCCATGTTGCTCGACGACGATCTTCGCGGCCTTTTGCAGGTTGCGGGCACGGGTGTAGTAGCCCAGCCCGGTCCACAGGTGCAGCACTTCGTCCTCCGGCGCCTCGGCCAGGGCCTGCACGGTCGGCAGGGCCTGCATGAAGCGGTCGAAGTAGTTGAGCACGGTGCTGACCTGGGTCTGCTGCAGCATGATTTCTGACACCCATACCCGGTACGGGGTGATGCCCTGTTGCCAGGGCAGGTCGTGCCGGCCGTGCTCGTCATACCAATCCAGCACAGCGCTGGAGAACTGCTCGGGGCTCATCGCTTGAACAGCCCCTTGAGCGCGTCTTTCACTTCCGGGCTCACTTTGTCTCCAAGTTTTTCTTCAAGCTTTTCGTCGATCTTGTCTTGCAGGCGGTTGCCGGCCAGCTTGGCCGCCACCTTGCCCAGGCCGTTCTGGTCCAGGCGGCAGGCCTTGGCGCCAAGTTCCAGCGGGCCGCGGCAGCGCAGCGGCACTTCAACGCCAACATACCGTTCGTTGACCTGGCAGGCAGGGTCCGGCATGGCGCGCTGGTCGCCTTCGACGATCACACCCACGTTGTAGTCCATGCCCAGCACGCGCAGGTCGAGGTCGCCATGGCCGTTGACGGTCAGGCCTGGGATGCGGGCCTTGAGGTCCGGGTTGCTGGCGACGCCATTGCGTACCACGAGGCTGCCGCGCAGCTCCTGGAACGGGGTGTCCTTGCCGCGTGGTTCGCCGCTCAGGGTTTTGCGGTTGAGGGTGGCGATGGCCTGGCACAGCTGCTGTTCCAGGTTGGCATTGACCAGCACACCGTCGTTGATGGTGAAGTTTGCGCTGCCGTTCAGGGTGTCGACCAGTGCCTTCTGGCTGTTACCGGTGGCCGTCAGATCACTGGTCAGGGTCAGCAGGCCCTTGACCGGTGGCGTCTGCTCCTTGCCTTCGGTCTTGATGAAGTGCTCCACCGGCACCCGTTGGATGTTGGTGTTCACGCCCAGTTGTGGCACGGCAGGGCGCACGTCGACCGTGCCCTTGGCTTCGAAGGTGCCGTTGTACAGTTCGCCGCGCAGGGTTTGCAGGGTCAACAGGCCAGCTTGGCCAATGGCCTTGAGCTGGGCGTCTTCGATCGGCAGCTTGTCCAGGGTCAACGAACCGAAGGCCAGGTCGGCCTGCAGGTCGAGGGCGCGCAGGCGGTCCACCGGCAGCAGTTTGTCGTCGCTCCAGGCCACCTGAGTCGGGGCATTGGGCAGTGGCGTGGTGCCGGCACCGGCCACGGCGCTGGCTTCCTGTTGCTTCACCTCGGCCTGGCGCGCAGCGGTGGCGCCCTTGGCTTCTTCGCTCTTGGCCGGCAGGTAGCGGTCGGCGTCGAAGGTGTCGCCTTTGAGCTGCAGGCGCAGGGCCTGCTTGGCGAAGTCTTCGACGGCCACGCGGCCGCTGAAGGTGCTGTCGTCCAGCTTCACCGCCAGGTCTTCCAGGGCCAGGCTGTTGGGCGTGCCCTGCAGGCGAGTCACCAGCTCCAGCTTGGCGAAGGCGGCCGGGTCGTTGGTGGCCGGCAGTGGGCGGCCGATGCTGTCGAGGAAGGTGCGCAGGTTGAACTGGGCGATGGACAGACCGCCGCTCAGCTGGGGTGCCTTGTCCAGGTCACGCAGGTTCAGCTCACCGAGGGCGCGCAGCTGGTTGGCGGAGACTTTCAGGCCGTTCCACGAAGCCACATTGGCAGCCAGGTCTACCAGCAGTTGGCCTTGGGCGGCAAAGGTCACGGTCTTGCCACCAGTGGGTTCACCCGAGGTTTCGCCCGACAGGCGCATGTCTTCGAAGTTGTAGCGCTTGAGCTTGCGGTCGAAGCGCAGTTCGCCGGCCAGCTCGGTGCGGGCCTTGATGCTCGGTTGGCTGGCGCTGATGAAGGCGCTGGCCTTGAGCGGAATGTTGGCGCCTTCATGGACCGGGCCGGTGCTCAGCTGGATGCTTTCGGCGCTATAGCTTTGGCCGGTCTTGGCATCGGTGTACTGCACGCGGGCGTTGTTCACGGTCAGGCTGTCGATGTCCAGCTTGACGGCGCGGTCGTTGTTGTCGGCGGTCGTGGGCTTCTGCTCGGCAGGTGGCTGCGCGGGTGCACCGGCGGTTGTGCCGTTTTGCGCAGGCAGCGGCTTGCCGATGTCTTCCCAGTTGCCATGGCCCTGTTCGTCACGCGCCAGGGTCAGGTTCAGGCCTTCGACGCGTACATCGCTCATTTGCACTTCGCGGCGCAGCAATGGCAGTACACGGACCGAAAGGCCGAGCATCTGCAGGTCGGCGAACGGTTCCTTGGGTTTGGCCAAGGTGGCGATGCTGGCTTCGTGCAGCTCCAGGCCCAGCCATGGGAACAGGCTCCAGCCGATATCGCCGTTGAGGGTCAGCTCCACGTGAGCCTTGTCGCGTGCCAGCTGGCGAATCTCGTCTTTGTAGTCGTTGGGATCAAAGAGGTGGGTCAGGGCGAAGCCCAGCGCCACGATGATCAGCAGCAACCCGAGAAGCCCCAGTCCCAGGATTTTGCCGAACGCTTTCATGGGCGAGTCCTTGTAGTCCGTTAGTGAAATTCAGGCGGCAGAGTATAACGCCGCGAGGGTTGTCCCTGCGTATTCGACCAGAGATACAGGGCATATCCTACGTTTTCAGCAGATGGTACGGCTTTCGGCGGGCAGATGTTCGCCTGTGCCGGCCTCTTCGCGGGTTTACCCGCGAAGAGGCTGGCACAGGAAAGAGGACCGTTTCAGCCAAGCAATAAATCACGATATCAGATTGCTTTCACGCTACTTGGCTCTGCTAACCTTGCGCCGCTTTGCGAGCACCCTCCCTATAACAAGGATCAGATCCATGACCAGTACCGTCGCGACGGGCTCCTCGGCCAGTGCGCCAGGCTTCCTGTCGAAGGAGCGCATCATCGCCCGCCCGGGCTTCAACCGCTGGCTGGTGCCACCCGCCGCCCTGGCCATTCACTTGTGCATCGGCATGGCCTATGGCTTCTCGGTGTTCTGGTTGCCTTTGTCGCAAGCCCTCGGCATCACCGCCCCCGTTGCCTGTGCCGCAGACATGAGCTTCATGGCCCGGATGTTCAGCGCCGAATGCGACTGGCCGATCTCGATGCTGAGCTGGATCTACACCCTGTTCTTCGTCTTTCTCGGCTGCTCGGCGGCGGTGCTGGGCGGTTGGCTGGAGCACGCCGGCCCGCGCAAGGCTGGCCTGGTTTCGGCCCTGTGCTGGTGTGGCGGCATGCTGCTTTCGGCAATCGGCGTGAAAACCCACCAGCTATGGCTGATGTGGCTGGGCTCCGGCGTGATTGGCGGTATCGGCCTGGGATTGGGCTATATCTCGCCAGTGTCGACCCTGATCAAGTGGTTCCCGGACAAGCGCGGCATGGCCACCGGCATGGCGATCATGGGCTTTGGCGGCGGGGCCATGGTGGGTGCACCGCTGGCCACCGCGCTGATGGGGCATTTTGGCAACGAGCATGAAGTTGGCGTGTGGCAGAGCTTCGTCGCCATGGCGGCGATCTACTTCGTGTTCATGACTGCCGGCGCTCTGGCATATCGTGTCCCGCCGACCGGCTGGAAGCCTGAAGGCTGGACGGCCCCGGTGAAAAAGGCCGGCAACGCCATGGTCACCGACCGTCACGTGCACGTCAGCGTGGCCTGGAAGACGCCTCAGTTTGCGCTGATCTGGCTGGTGTTGTGCCTGAACGTGTCGGCAGGCATCGGCATTCTTGGCATGGCTTCGCCGCTGCTGCAGGAGGTGTTCGCCGGCAAGCTGCTGGGCAACGAACTGACCTTCAGCCAGCTGAACACTGCCCAGCTGGCGCAGATTGCCGCGATCGCTGCCGGTTTTACTGGCTTGCTGAGCCTGTTCAACATTGGCGGGCGGTTCTTCTGGGCGTCGTTCTCCGACTACATCGGCCGCAAGAACACCTACTTCGCTTTCTTCGCCTTGGGCGTTGGCCTTTACAGCCTGGTGCCGAACATGGGGCACTTGGGTAACGTGGCGCTGTTCGTGGCCGCGTTCTGCATCATCCTGTCGATGTATGGTGGCGGCTTCGCGACCGTGCCGGCGTACCTGGCTGACCTCTTCGGTACGCAGATGGTCGGCGCCATTCATGGTCGTCTGCTGACGGCCTGGGCGGCGGCGGGGGTGCTGGGGCCGGTGTTGATCACTTATCTGCGTGAGTCTCAGTTGGCCGCGGGTGTGGAGCGGGCAGCGGCTTACGACATGACCTTGTACATCCTCGCTGGCCTGCTTGTGCTGGGCTTTATCTGCAACATGCTGGTACGCCCGGTGGCCGACAAGCATTTCATGAGCGATGCAGAGCTGGCCGCCGAGCGGGCGTTGAGCCAGGACAAGGGCGCCGACAGTGCACGCTCGCTGGAGTGGAAAGCGGCGCCGGGCAGCCTGCCACTGGTGCTGCTGGCCTGGGCTGTGGTGGTCGTGCCGTTGGCCTGGGGGGTGTGGGTAACCTTGCAGAAGACAGCTGTGCTGTTCCACTGAGCCGCTCCTTTGGGGTTGCAAGGCAGCCCCAATTACCTGGTTGTATAGACCTGTAGCGGCATCTAGCCCGCGTAATTCCTCGCTTTGCCATATGTCATCCGCGTTTCAAGCTGGCGCGTTCTGGGCCTATAATGGAGCCCTTTTCGCCCAATGATTTTGCGGAGCTGGTGATGGTCGAACGTAAGGCTTCCGTCGAGCGCAATACCCTGGAAACCCAGGTCAAGTGCTCGATCAACCTCGATGGCAGTGGCAAGGCCCGATTCGATATCGGTGTGCCTTTCCTTGAACACATGCTGGACCAGATCGCCCGCCATGGGCTGA
>NZ_BCBQ01000035.1:0-56053 GCF_001320885.1 Pseudomonas sp. NBRC 111140 | reverse complement strand
CCGCGCCATCACGCATCAGGCCATCCAGCCAACCCAGGTAGTCACGCATCTGCGCGAACGGCTGCGCATCACTGGCCACCGGGCCGTGGCCGGGCACCAGTTGCTTCCAGGGCAACGCCTGCAAGGTGTCCAGGTCCTTGAGCCACACCTCCAGCCCCGGGCTGTTGGGCGTGGTCAGGGCACGTTCGTAGAACACCAGGTCGCCGGCGAACAGCACGCCGGTGTTTTCATCGAGAATCGCCAGGTCGGCACCGGTATGCCCGCTCAGCGCCAGCAGCCGCAGGCGGTGCCCGCCCACTTCACGCCCCCCCGGCTGCAGCACCTGGGTCGGCAACACCACCTCGGTACCGCGCATCCAGTCGCCAACCAGGCGGTACATGTTTTCGGCCATGGCGTCGCCTTGCTGGCGCAGCAGGTCGCGGGTGCCGGCCAAGGCGCCAATCGGCACATCTGCAAAGGCCTGGTTGCCCAGTACGTGATCAGGGTGATGATGGGTCAACAGCACTTCCAGCACCGGCTTTTCGGTGACGGTGGCAATCGCCTGACGCATCGCCTCGCCATAGCGTTTCGATGGCCCGCTGTCGATGACCACCACACCACTGTCGGTGACGATGAATGCGGTGTTGACCACATTGCCGCCATTGGCCTTGGCAAAATTGTCGGTGCTGCCTTCCAGCAACCAGGTGCCCTCGGCGATCTGCCGGGGAGTGAGCCGGTATTCCAGGTCGGCCTGGGCCGGCAGCCCCAGGCACAGTAGCAACAGCAGGGTCCAACGCATGACGGCGCCTCTGGTCTGGGGTGAAGTGGGGCAACTGCTCAGGGCACCGCTGCCTCGAACTGGTTGCCGCTGTTGTCCTGCAACAACAGCCGGGTTGGCCCGGTGCCGCGGATGTCAAAGCCCAGGTTGGGGTTTTCGCTGACCGCCGGGTACAGCTCGAGGCTCGCCAGGCGCTGGCCGTCGTCGCCTTGCAACTCGGCATGGTTGAGGAAGAACTCGGGAATGCCGCTGACCAGGCCGTTATCCATCGGGTGGGCCACCTGCAGGCGCAGGCGGCTGCTGTCGCCACGCGGGTAGCGCCCGCCCAGCACTTCACCGAGGTGCTCCTCCCAGCCGGGTTGGGTACGGACTACGCTGGGCGCGGTACACCCGCCACCTGCGGCATCAATCAGGGTCGAGCCGACATGCCACAGGCCATCGCGCGTCAGCACGGCGGCACGCAGCGGCGTGGCCTGCTCGATACGAATACGGATCGACAACCAGGGCAGCACGCGCTCGCCAGGCTGGAAGTCGACGATGCGCGGCAACGGGTTGAGTTCGGCCCAGGCGATGATCCGTACCACCTCGCCTGTGAACGCCCGGGCGTCGATCTCCAGCGGCACCTGCCGCGCGTCCTCGGCAAAGGGCGGCGCCAGCAGTTTTACACGGTCATCGAACACGAACGCTGCCTGGCCCAGTATCTGCTTGTGGTAGAAGTCCCACATGACCGAGGGCACCGGGTCTATGTGGGTGCCCTGCGTCGCAGCCTGGGCCGCCAAGGGCATCCAGCAGGCCAGCAGGAACGTCGCTCGCCAGTTCATGGCCACTCCTATTGATACATCTCCGGGACCTCGTAACGCAGGCCGTAAGTGGCATACATCGCCTTGAGCCGGCCATCACGGATCATGCCCTCGAGGGCCTCCTCCACCGCATAGGCCAACTGCCGGTTGCTTTCGTGCACAGCCATGCCGATTTCCCAGGCTTGCTTGCCAAGGTTCGGGTAGGCGTTTTCCGCCAGGGCCAGTTGCGGGTCGGCGGCTTGGTGCAGTTGCCAGTCGACCTCGCCGCGCATCGCCATCACCGCGTCCACCTGGCCGGCCTGCATCGCGGCAAATGCCTGCTGCACGTTGGGGTAATGGTGGGTCTTGGCGCTGAGCATGCCGTTGAACACCGAGGTCAGGTAGAACGACGGCACGCTGTCGACCTCGACCCCGATCGGGTGCTGCTGGAACACCGCCACACTGGCCACCGAGGCCAGCCGGCGCTGGTCATAGGCCACCTGCCAGCGCTCTTGCTGATAGGGGCCGAACATCACCACCTGGGCGTTTTCCAGCTCGCCCAGTTCGTTGCGCTTCTGCGCGTAATCGTGATCGTATGGCACCCGCATCATCAGGTCGGCCAATTGCTGGTGGCGCAGCGGGCTGCCGCGCCAGATGTAGTCGCGCAGGTCATCGTCGAGCTTTTCTCCAGGCGGTGCCCAAATCAGTTGCAGGCGCACCCCCAAGGCCGTGGCGAGGGCCTGTGCCAGCTCCACATCGACGCCTCGCGGCTGGCCGTGGTCCTGGAAACTGTAGGGTGCGAAATCCTTGTACACCGCCACTTTCAACTCGCCGGCGGCGATGATCGCGTCGTAGTTGCGCACCTGCGCCTGAGCCACCGCGCAACACAGCAGCAGGCCACTCAACAGCACCGTCCACAGGCGCATGGCCGTCACTCCTCGACGTGCACGCTGTCCAGGTAGGTGCGCACCGCCCACAGCGCTTCCTGGCTCAGGTAATCGGCCATCTTAGGCATGTACACGCGGCCGTCGCGCACCGCACCGTGGCGCACCCGCTCAACGAACCACTCATCGCCGGCATCACCGGCATCGAGCATGCGCAGGTCCGGGGCGATACCGCCGGACTTGGCCTCCAGCCCATGGCAGGCCGCGCAGTTCTGGTTGTAGGCCGAGGCGCCGATTTCCACGGCCTTGTCGTGCTCGGGTGAGCTGCGGTAAGGGTTCACTGCCGCCCAACCGTCGCCGTCCAGGCTAACGCCAGCGTCCTTGATCGGGGTCAAGCCCTTGGTCTCCACGGCCTGGGGCACCACGTTGCCATGGGCCCAGGCCGTGCCGGTCAGCACAGCCCCGGCCAGCAACCCTGCAGCAAGCAACACATCGCGTTTTTTTGTCATTGTTATGCCCTCACCATTGCACGCAAAGCCTCAACCACAGAGGCCGTGCCGCCATCTTAGAAACAGCCCGCAGGCGGCCGAATGCTGCTTTGGTGGCCGGGCCTTACTCCCTTGGTAGTAGGGCTTGTGGCGAAGGGCCAATTGAGGTGCCGTGCGGGAACTCTTCCCGGCAAGGGCGGGAATTTTTCCGTATCCCGCAACCACCGCCCCACCCCACCCTGTGCAGGCCAAAACCTCCACTGGGAACTGCAACCATGACAATAAGATCGCTACCCGCCCTTTCCCCTCTGGCCTTGAGCGTGCGCGTCCTGCTGATGGCCGGTAGCCTGGCCCTGGGCACTGTGGCAACAGCGGCCACCCCCTCTGCTGCACCTGCCGGCAAGCACGTCACCTGGGAAGACATCGCCAATGACCACCTGACCACCCAGGACGTGCTGCAGTACGGCATGGGTACCAACGCCCAGCGCTGGAGCCCGCTGGCCCAGGTCAACGACCAGAACGTGTTCAAGCTCACGCCGGCCTGGTCCTACTCCTTCGGCGACGAGAAGCAGCGCGGCCAGGAGTCCCAGGCCATCGTCAGCGACGGCGTGGTCTACGTCACAGGCTCCTACTCACGGGTATTCGCCCTCGATGCCAAGACCGGCAAACGCCTGTGGACCTACAACCATCGCCTGCCCGACAACATTCGCCCGTGCTGCGACGTGGTCAACCGCGGGGCAGCGATCTACGGCGACAAGATTTACTTCGGCACCCTGGACGCGCGGGTCATCGCCCTGGACAAAAACACCGGCAAAGTGGTGTGGAACAAGAAGTTCGGCGACCACAGCGCCGGCTACACCATGACCGGCGCACCGGTGCTGATCAAGGACAAGACCAGCGGCAAGGTTCTGCTGATCCACGGCAGCTCCGGCGATGAATTCGGCGTGGTCGGCCAGCTGTTCGCGCGCGACCCAGACACCGGCGAAGAGGTGTGGATGCGGCCTTTCGTCGAAGGCCACATGGGCCGCCTGAACGGCAAGGACAGCACCCCGACCGGCGATGTCAAGGCGCCGTCCTGGCCAGACGACCCCACCACCGAAACCGGCAAGGTCGAGGCCTGGAGCCACGGCGGCGGCGCCCCTTGGCAAAGCGCCAGCTTCGACCCCGAGACCAACACCATCATCGTTGGCGCGGGTAACCCCGGCCCGTGGAATACCTGGGCGCGCACGTCGAAGGACGGCAACCCGCATGACTTCGACAGCCTGTACACCTCCGGCCAGGTCGGCGTCGACCCGAGCACCGGCGAGGTCAAATGGTTCTACCAGCACACCCCCAACGATGCCTGGGACTTCTCCGGCAACAACGAGCTGGTGCTGTTCGACTACAAAGACAAGGACGGCAAAGTGGTCAAGGCCACCGCCCACGCCGACCGCAACGGCTTCTTCTACGTGGTAGACCGCAACAACGGCAAGCTGCAGAACGCCTTCCCCTTCGTCGACAACATCACCTGGGCCAGCCACATCGACCTGAAGACCGGGCGCCCGGTGGAAAACCCCGGCCAACGCCCGGCCAAGCCGTTGCCGGGTGAAACCAAGGGCAAGCCGGTGGAAGTCTCGCCACCGTTCCTTGGCGGCAAAAACTGGAACCCCATGGCCTACAGCCAAGACACTGGCCTGTTCTACATCCCCGGCAACCAGTGGAAAGAGGAATACTGGACCGAGGAAGTGAACTACAAGAAAGGCTCGGCCTACCTGGGCATGGGCTTCCGTATCAAGCGCATGTACGACGACCACGTCGGCACCTTGCGCGCCATGGACCCGACTACCGGCAAGCTGGTGTGGGAACACAAGGAGCACCTGCCGCTGTGGGCAGGCGTGCTGGCCACCAAGGGCAACCTGGTATTCACCGGCACGGGTGACGGTTTCTTCAAGGCGTTCGACGCCAAGACGGGCAAGGAGCTGTGGAAGTTCCAGACCGGCAGCGGCATCGTTTCGCCGCCCATCACCTGGGAGCAGGATGGCGAGCAGTACATCGGCGTGACCGTGGGCTATGGCGGCGCGGTGCCGCTGTGGGGCGGCGACATGGCCGAGCTGACCAAACCCGTGGCGCAGGGCGGCTCGTTCTGGGTGTTCAAGATCCCTAGTTGGGACACCAAGACTGCACAGCGTTGACCTGCAGCGGGGAGCGGGCCTGTGCCCCTCCCCGCATCAGCCCTTCTTCTGCATAGAGCCTTTCGCCATGAACTACTTACCCTTTGCCTTGCTGTTGGTGCTGTCCCCTGCCATGGCCGAGAATGCCGACGATGCTGGCAACGATGCCCCTTTGACCATCAACGGCTGCGTGATTGCCGAAGCCAGCCAGTGCCCGGGGGCCAACCTGCGCGGCGCCAAGCTGGCCAACCAGGACCTGCGCAAGATGAACCTGGCCGGCGCCGACCTGCGCGATGCCGACCTGCGCCATGCCCAGTTGGACCTGGCCAACCTGGAAAGGGCCCGCCTGCAAGGCGCCAACCTGACCCGCGCCAGCCTGCAACAGAGCAACCTGCGCTTGGCCGACCTGAGCAATAGCAGGCTGGTGGCCATTCAGGGCTGGGGGCTGTTCGCCCAAGGGGCACAGTTTGCCAAGGCCGACCTCAGTGCGGCCTACCTGCAGTTCGCCAGGCTGTCCGGGGCGAAGCTGCAGCAGGCCAACTTGCAGGCGGCGGACCTGGAGATGGCCTGGTTGAGCAAGGCTGATCTACAAGGGGCCAACCTGGGCGATGCCAACCTGCAGGAAGCAAAATTTGGCCAGAGCAACCTGGCCCGCGCCGATTTGCGCGGGGCGCGGCAGCATTACGGGAATTTTCAGGAGGCCAACATGGAAGGGTGCAAAGGGTGCCCTGAGACTTGGGACAAGTGAGCGCAGGGTTCGACGTGGGATGTGTGGCGCCTGGGAGACCGAGCGCCACTTCTGTCATGTCGGCCATCACCCCGCCACCCGTACCACCCCAAGGTCGATCCCCAGGTGCACCAGCTCGGCATGCGAGCTGACCTGCAATTTGCTCTTGAGCAAGGTCAGGTGGTTGGACACGGTCTTGGCACTGATACACAACTGCTCGGCAATTACCCGCATCGGCGTCCCCTTGGCCAGCATCGTGAAAATCTCCAGCTCGCGCTGGGTCATGCGCTGCAACCGTGGATCACTGGCGCTCTGCTGTGACGTGCACGCCAACTGGGTGGCCAGAGGCTGCTCGATGTAGGCATGCCCGGCCATCACCCGCTGCACCGCCTCGATCAACACCTCGGGCGCCGAGTTCTTCGTCAGGTAGCCCGAGGCCCCCGCGTCCAGCGCCTGACGCACCAGCGGCAGCTCGTCGTGCATGCTGAAAAACAGTACCCGCAGTTGCGGCAGGCGCTGGCGCAGGCGACGGGTGGTTTCCAGGCCACTGATACCGGGCAGGCCAAAGTCCATGATCACCAGGTTGGGGACTTGCTCCTGCACCCGGGCCAGCGCCTCTTCACCACTGGCAGCCTCACGCACCTGCATCAACGGCAGCACCGCCCGCAGCAGGCTGGCGTAGCCCTGGCGGACCACGGCATGGTCATCGACCAACACGATATTCATCACACCTCCTTGGGAATGTTCAGGGCCAGCGCCCAGCCGCCACCCGGGCGGCTGAAAATACGCAGCTCCCCGCCCAGGCTACGGGCGCGCTCGGCCATCGAGTGCAAACCTAGCCCTGGGCGCTGGGGCGGGCGTGCGCCGCAGCCATTGTCGCGAATGAACAGGCGCAAACCCTTGGCACTGCGCAGCAGACGTACCCGCACCTGGCTGGCGCCGGCATGCCGGGCGACGTTGGTCAGCGCCTCCTGCAGCAAGCGGTACAAGTGCGTTCTGCTCGGCCCAGGCAGCGCCGGCAAGTGCTCGCCAACCCGTAGCCGGCATTCGATGCCCTGGCTGGCCTGCCACTGGCTCACCAGCAGGCCGAAAGCCTCGGCCAGCGGCATGTAGTGCAGCGCCACGGGGTACAGGTTGTGCACCAGCGCGCGAAAACCCTGCTGCAAGCGCTCGCAATTGAATTCGAGGGCGTGCGCCGTCTGCGTCACCACCGCAGGCTGATCGGCCACCATGCGCAACAGGCAGAGCTGAGCACGCATGCCGGCCAGGTACTGCCCCAGGTCATCGTGCAGGGTCTGCGCCAGCTGGGTACGCTCTTGTTCCTGCACCGCCAACAGGGCTTGGGTCAGGTGGGCATTGTCAGCCTGGGCCTGCTCCAGCGTGGCAGCCATGCGGTTGAAGTGTTCCGCCAACTGGCGCGCTTCCGGCAGGCCGGCTTCGCGCAGGCGTGCTGTCAATTGCCCGCCTGAAACCTGGCGCAAGGCACCCAGCAATTCCTCCAGCAGGCCCATGGCACGCCGCACCGCCCAGCGGATGGTCAACAGGCTCAACAACAGGGCCAGGCCGCACAGGCTCACCAGTTGCTGCAGCGAATCCCAGACTTCGTCGATTTCATCCCGCGCATCCACGGCTATCAACACTCGGCGCCCGTCACTCAGCGCCAGCAGCCGACTGCTGTGATCGCGCTCGCCGAACAGCTGACGCCCCAGCCAGGCATCGACACCGCCTTGGTGTGGAAGCTGTGCAGCTTCACCCGGCGCCAGCCAGTGCACCCGCACATGGCGCAAGCGCTCGGTCAGGCCGGGTTGCAGGCTCGCCGGGTCACGCTCGGCAGTGTCGCCAAGGTACGCCACCACGGCTTCGGCGGACTGCAACTCACGCTCGACGTCCGCCACCGCCTGGTGCAACAGCACCCCGGCGCACGCCAGCGTCACCAGGGCAAAGCAGAAGGTGACCCAAAGGTTGATACGCCACAGGGCAGACAGGTTGATGAGGCGCATGGGCGGTTCTCCTCGGGGCGCTGCGGCCCATCGTAAAACCGTGGCCTGCGCGGTGAATTACTACCTTGGTACCGGCCGAGCGCTACTTTCTGCATATTTCCCCCTCCCAGCGGGGTTCCTATGCTGGCGCCATCTGCCGTGGAGTGTGTTATGCGCCAGCCTGCCCAACTTGCCTTGACCTGCCTGCTGGCCCTGGCCGCGACGTTGTCGGCGCCCTTGGTGTGCGCTGCAGAACCGTTGCAGGTGCGCATCGGCTACCTGGGCTATCGCCCCGACCCCGGCCCACTGCTGTCCAACATCATCCCCGAGCCTGCCGACGCCGGCCTGCAAGGGGCGGAACTGGCGATTGTCGACAGCAACAGCACCGGGCGCTTCCTGAAACAGCACTTCCAGCTGACCAGCGCCACGGTCGACAGCCCCGAGGCCCTGCTGCAGGCCGCCAACGCCCAACATGACCAAGGCCTGCGCCTGTTCGTGGTGAACGCCCCAGCAGCCAGCCTGCGCGCGCTGTCCGCCGCCCTGCCCGACAGCCTGCTGTTCAATGCCGGCAGCCCTGACGACAGCCTGCGCAGCAGCCAGTGCCTGGGCAATGTGCTGCACAGCCTGCCGGGCCGGGCCATGCTGGCCGATGCCCTGGTGCAGTTCCTGGTGCTGCGCAAGTGGCAGCGGGCGCTGCTGGTGGTCGGCCAGACCGAGGACGACAAAGCCTACGCCGACGCCCTGCGCCGCGCACTGAAGCGTTTTGGTGTGCAACTGGTCGCGGAAAAAACCTGGACCTTCGACAACGACCAGCGCCGCAGCGCCCAGGCCGACATGCCGTTGTTCACCCAAACCGCCGAATACGACGTGGTGCTGGTGGCTGACGAACGCGGCGACTTCGGCGAATACCTGCCCTACCAGACCTGGTACCCGCGCCCGGTGGCCGGCACCCAGGGCCTGACCCCCACGGGCTGGCACAAGACCGTGGAAACCTTCGGTGCGGCCCAGCTGCAAAAGCGCTTCGAGGCCCAGGCCGGGCGCTGGATGAACGACCGCGACTTCGCCGCCTGGATGGCTGTGCGCAGCGTCGCCAGCGCGGCCAGCAAGCTGCGCCAGGCCGAACCACGCGCGCTGCAGCAACTGCTGCTCAGCGAGCAGTTGCCGTTGGACGGCTTCAAGGGCCGCAAGCTCAGTTACCGCCCATGGAACGGTGAACTGCGCCAGCCGATTGCGCTGGTGCAGCCGCGGGCCCTGGTCAGCACCTCGCCGCAGGAGGGCTTCCTGCATCCCTTCAATGAAATGGACAGCCTGGGCTACGACAAGCCCGAAGTGACGTGCAGCTACCCCTGACCCAACAACCACAACAACAAGGAATTCGCCATGCGCCGCCCCTTCTTCCACCGGGCCCTGCTCTACCCCAGCCTGCTGTCGGGCGCCCTGGCGCTGGCCTGCGGGCACGCCACGGCGGCCACCGCCTGGGTCTCCAACGAAAAGGACAACAGCCTCAGCCTGATCGACATGCAAACACTGCAAGTCACCGAAACCCTGCCGGTGGGCCAGCGCCCGCGCGGCCTGCTGCTGTCCCACGACAACAAGCTGCTGTACATCTGCGCAAGCGATTCGGACCGGGTGCAAGTGATGGACGTGGCCACCCGCAAGATCATCAAGGAGCTGCCCTCCGGCAAGGACCCCGAGCAGTTCGCCCTGCACCCCAATGACCGCTGGCTGTATGTGTCCAACGAAGACGATGCGCTGGTGACGGTGATCGACACCGTGACCGACAAGGTGCTCGGGCAGATCGACGTCGGCATCGAACCTGAAGGCATGGCGGTCAGCCCCGACGGCAAATGGGCGGTCAACACCAGCGAAACCACCAACATGCTGCACTGGATCGACACCAGCACCCAGACCCTGGCCGACAGCACCCTGGTCGATCAACGCCCGCGCTTCGTCGAGTTCGACAAGGACGGCTCGAAACTGTGGGCCTCGGCGGAAATCGGCGGCACGGTGACCATCCTCGACGTGGCCACGCGCCAGGTGCTGAAAACCCTGAACTTCCAGATCAAGGGCGTGCACCCGGACAAGGTCCAGCCGGTGGGCATCAAGCTCAGCGCCGATGGCAAGTACGCCTTCGTCGCCCTGGGCCCGGCCAATCATGTGGCGGTGATCGATGCCAAGACCTACGAGGTACTCGACTACCTGCTGGTCGGGCGGCGTGTCTGGCAGTTGGCCTTTACTCCGGACCAAAGCCAGTTGCTGGCCACCAACGGTGTCAGCGGCGACGTTTCGGTCATCGATGTGAAGAACCTCAAGGTGCTCAAGTCGGTTAAGGTCGGGCGCTACCCCTGGGGTGTGGTGGTGACACCATGAACGCCCTCGATGTAAGTGACGTGAGCTTTGCCTATGGCGCGCGCGAGGCACTCCGGCAGGTCGGTTTCAGCCTGGCGCCCGGGCGTTTTGCCACGTTGCTGGGCCCCAATGGTGCCGGCAAATCGACCTTGATCGCCCTGCTTACCCGGCTGTACGACCTGCAGCACGGCGACATCCGCGTGTGCGGCTGCTCGCTGCGCAACGCTGCACGCCCGGCATTGCGCCAGTTGGGCGTGGTGTTTCAACAAAGCACCCTGGACCTGGACCTGAGCGTTGAACAAAACCTGCGCTACCACGCCGCGTTGCATGGCCTGTCGCGGCGCCAGAGCGACCAGCGCGTCGAAGCCGAACTGGCCCGCCAAGGCCTTGGCGAACGCCGGCGCGATCGAGTGCGCGAGCTGAACATCGGCCATCGCCGCCGGGTGGAAATTGCCCGCGCGCTGCTGCATGAACCACGCCTGCTACTGCTCGACGAGGCCAGTGTGGGCCTCGACCCGGCCAGCCGCCTGGCGCTCAACCAGCACCTGCGTCGGCTGTGCCGCGAGCAGCAACTGAGTGTGGTGTGGGCCACCCACCTGCTGGACGAAGTGCAGCCCAGCGATGACCTGTTGATACTGCATCAGGGGCGCCTGGTGGCCAGTGGCACGGCCGATGCGCTGAGCCTGGAGCACGGCGGCGACCTCGACAACGCCTTTGCCCGCCTGACCAGCACCCCTTCAGGAGCCGACGCCCAATGAACGCCTACTGGCAATGTTTCAACGGCATCATGCTGCGCGAATGGCTGCGCTTCGTGTTGCAGCGCACGCGCCTGCTCAGCGCCCTGGTGCGCCCACTGCTGTGGTTGCTGGTGTTCGCAGCCGGCTTTCGCGCGGCGCTGGGCATTGCCATCATCGAGCCTTACGACACCTACATCCCCTACGAGGTGTACATCATTCCGGGCCTGGCCGGCATGATTCTGTTGTTCAACGGCATGCAGGGCTCACTGTCGATGGTGTATGACCGCGAGATGGGCAGCATGCGCGTATTGCTGACCAGCCCGTTACCCCGGCCGTTTCTGCTGGCCAGCAAGCTGTTGGCGACCTCGTTGATTTCCCTGCTGCAAGTCTATGCCTTCCTCGCCATCGCCTGGCTGTACGGCGTGCAGCCACCGGCTGCGGGCTTGCTGCTGGCGTTGCCGGCCTTGTTGCTGGTGGCCTTCATGCTCAGCGCCCTGGGGCTGTTGCTGTCGAACGCGATTCGCCAACTGGAGAACTTTGCCGGGGTGATGAATTTCGTGATTTTCCCGCTGTTTTTCCTGTCTTCAGCGTTGTATCCGCTGTGGAAGATGCGCGAGGCCAGCCAGTGGCTGTATTGGCTGTGCGCTGTGAACCCGTTCAGCCATGCCGTGGAGCTGGTGCGGTATGCGCTCTATGAGCGCCTGAACCTGCTGGCACTGGTGGTGTGCCTTGGGTTGACCGCATTGTTCACGCTGCTGGCGATACTCACCTTCAACCCCCAGCATGCGGCGCTGCGCAAGCCCCGCTGATCAACCAGGCCTGTGAGTGCACCTTTCTTGTGGCGGCGGCCACCTACTACTTTAGTACTGCC
Organism: Pseudomonas sp. NBRC 111140; assembly: GCF_001320885.1. NCBI lineage: Bacteria > Pseudomonadati > Pseudomonadota > Gammaproteobacteria > Pseudomonadales > Pseudomonadaceae > Pseudomonas > Pseudomonas sp. NBRC 111140. The sequence continues at coordinate 44,332 of NZ_BCBQ01000035.1, read as the reverse complement.
TTTGCTGTCTGATCGTCGCATTCACAACGCACCACCACTGGCATGTAATGGGCCTATAACAAAAAGGATAAAACCATGCCACGTGCCCCGCGCCCCCTGCTGGCTGCCCTTACGCTGTGTCTGTCACTGGGTATCGCCCACGCCGACACCGCGCCGTTGTTTACCGCCGAGGGCTATCGCGCCACCCTTTACCGCAGCCCGACCCCGCAACAGGTCGAAGGCGGCCAGGTCATCGACACCGCCACGCTGCAGCACCTGCTGGGCCAAACCCCCAGGCCGGTGCTGATCGACGTCTATCGCCGCCAATGGCTGCAAGGGCGCTTCATCGAAGACGAGCCGCACGCCAACCTCCCCGGCAGCCTATGGCTGGCCAACACCGGCGACGGCGAACTGACCCAGGCCTGGCAGGACTACTTCGTGCGTAACCTGCACAAAGCCAGCGCCGGTCACCCGGAGCAACCACTGGTGTTTTACTGCCGCTCCGATTGCTGGTTAAGCTGGAACGCGGTAAAACGCGCGAAAGCCCTGGGCTATAACAACCTGTATTGGTACCGCGACGGCGTGGATGCCTGGCAGCAAGCCAACCTGCCATTGCAGCCGGCGCAACCAGTGCCCTTCCCCTGAATTGCCTGCCTGCGCATGCGTGCCCCGCTCCATCCAATAAAAACAAGGTGAAAAGGCCATGTACAAAATTTTGATTGCCGACGATCACCCCCTGTTTCGCGAAGCCATCCACAACGTCATCAGCGATGGTTTCCAGGGCAGTGAAGTCATGGAAACCGCCGACCTGGACAGCGCCTTGGCACTGACTCAGGCACACGACGACCTCGACCTGATCCTGCTCGACCTGAACATGCCCGGCATGCATGGCCTCAACGGCCTGATCACCCTGCGCAACGAGGCACCGACCACGCCGGTGGTGATCGTTTCGGCCGAGCAGGAAAAGCAAATCGTGCTGCAGGCCATTACCTACGGCGCCGTGGGTTTCATCACCAAGTCCTCGCCACGCTCACAGATGATCGAAGCGATCGAACAAATCCTCAATGGCAATGTGTACCTGCCGCCCGACATCATCCGCGCCCAGAAAAGCAGCACCAGCCGGCGCCACAACGACGCCCCGAGCTTCCCGCCGGAAATGCTCCAGGCCCTGACCCGCAAGCAGCTGCTGGTGCTCGAGCGCATGACCAAAGGCGAATCGAACAAACAGATTGCCTACACCCTGGATATCGCCGAAACCACGGTCAAGGCCCACGTTTCGGCGATATTGCGCAAACTCAATGTGCACAACCGGGTGCAGGCGATCCTGAGTGCCGGCGATATCGATTTCGCCGATTACCTACGGCGTTGACCTGCACCGGCCAGCAAATGGCTCATCGCTGTCTTGAGCTTCATCGGCCGCACCGGCTTGTGCATCAGGGTGTGGCCTAGCTCACGGATCTGTTGCTTGAGGTCGTTGCTGTAGTTGGCGGTGATCATCAGTGCCGGTAGCGGCTGGGCGCGGCGGGCATTGATCCGCGCCACCGCATCGACACCATTGCAATCGTTGTCCAGGTGGTAGTCGGCAATCAACAGGTCGGCCTCGGCGTGGTAGTTGTCCACCTGGCGCGCCAGGTCTTCCTCCGACAACGCGGTGACCACCTGGCAACCCCAACCCTCCAGCAAGGTGCGCATGCCGGCGCAAATCGCCGCATCGTTATCCAGCACCCACACCCGTGCACCACGCAGGCGCTCGAGCATCGGCTCGCACATCGCCTGGGCCGGTTGGGCCTTGGGTGCCGTGGCGCTCAGCGGCACTTCGACCGCGAACACAGAACCTTTGCCAAGCCACGAACGCACGCGGATCCGGTGGCCGAGGATGCCGGCGATCTTCTCCACGATCGCCAGGCCCAGGCCCAACCCACGGTCCTGGTCCGGGCGTTGCACATCACCGCGCTTGAATTCCAGGAACATGTCTTCCAGGTGCTCCTCGGCAATGCCGATGCCACTGTCCCATACCTCGATCCGCAGGCCACCACGCAGGCGCCGACACCCCAGCACCACACGCCCGCTGCGGGTATAACGGATGGCATTGCTGAGCAGGTTGCGCAGAATGCGCGCCAGCAACTGGATGTCGCTGCGCACCACGGCAGAACAGCCCACGAAGTGCAGCGCCAGCCCTTCGCTGCGCGCCACCTGGGCGTATTCGGCGGCTAGGTTGTCCATCAACTCGCTGAGGGCGAACGGGGCGACATCGGCTTTGATCACGCCGGCATCGAGCTTGGATATATCCACCAGGGTGCCGAGCAGGTTCTCCACATCCTGCAGCGAATTGCTGACATTGCGCACCAGGTGGCCAGCGTTCTGCGGCTCACGGCGTTCGAGCAGCGCACTGGTGAACAACCGCGCCGCGTTCAGCGGTTGCAGCAGGTCATGGCTGACCGCGGCCAAAAACTTGGTTTTCGACAGGTTGGCCTGTTCAGCTTCGCGCTTGGCCTCGCGCAGGCGCGATTCTGCCTGGCTGCGCTCTTCGATTTCGCGCAGCAACTGGTCGTTGAGGCTGGTCAGCTCGGCGGTGCGTTCGCGCACCCGTTGCTCAAGGTGCTGATAGGCCTGGTGCAGCGCCTGGGCGGTGTTGCGGCGTTCGGTGATGTCGCGGATCAGCACGAAAATACCCACCACTTCGCCGCTGGCCAGGCGGTTAGGCACGTAGGAGCGCAGCATGTAGCGCTCCTGGCCGTTGATATTGGTTTCGGCAAACTCGAAGGTTACGCTCTCCCCCGCCAGCGCACGTGCCACATAGGCTTCCAGGCGCTGGTAATGCTGCTCGCTGTGGGCCTCACGCAGGCTCTGGCCAAGCATCACGCCGTGCGGCCAGCAATACCATTCTTCGTAAACCTTGTTGGTGAACTCATAGACCAGATCAGCGTTCAGGTAAGCGATCAGTGCCGGGACGTTGTCGGTGATCAGGCGAATCTGGTGCTGGTGGGCAGTCTCGGCACGCTGCCGGGCCTCGCTGAGCAAGCGGTTGACGGCCTTGAGTTCCGCCATGGCCTGGTTCAGCGCATCGGTGCGTTCACGCACCTGCTCGGCCAGCACCACCGAATGCTGGAAAGCGGCGTAAGGGTCGTTGCCACGGGTTACCCCGGACTCGATGCGTTCGATCAGCGCGCCGTTGATGCGCTGCAGCTTGTGGTTCTGATGATGCAGCCGGGTAACCTCGGCCTGCAGTTCAGCGACCGACAGGCGGCCGGTTGCGGGCAATGGCGACCCCGGTAAAGGTCTGGTTGATGTGCATGCCATTGAACTGTTCTCCGTAGGTGTTGAAGCCAATCACCCGTTGCTCGCGCAGGAACGCACCGACTGGCTCCAGGCCGTGCCGGGCCTCCAGTTCCAGGCGCCGCAGGAAGCAATCACAACCGATGGTCAGCAGCAACGGGCCGAGCCGCTGGTGCAAACCGTCGAATAGCTGGTGCAGGTTCGGCAACAACGGGCCTGGGGTCATGGCCGTCAGCACGATGCCGTTCTCCACCGCGCAGTAGAAGCTCAGGCTCAGGTCCGGGTGCACCTGCTGAATCGCCCGCACGTAGTACTGATCGTGAATGCGTACCGCCAGCGGGTGGGCGGCGAACACCCGGTGATCAAGCGCGGCCACCGGCACGCCGATATGGCGGGCGTACTCCTCGGCAGCGGGCTCGGCATTCAGTTCGAAAACCCGGCGCTGAGCACTGTCGGCTCCGGTGACCACCAGTTTTTCCTGGCGCGGCAGAATGTGGTGCGTGGTGAACACTTCAAAGTCCAGCCAGGTGTTGACCAGCACCACCACCGCTGCGCCGTTGTGGAATGCTCCGGCGTAGTACACATGGGTGCGGTTCAGGTAGTTGTCATCACCGGCCGATCCACCGAAGTGCGGGATTTCCCCCAGTGCTGCGCTAAGGGCCGCGAGCACCATCTCCTCGCGGCTGGACAATCCATCGAGCAGGGTCAGGGCAAAGCTGTGGCCCTTGATGGGCGACAGGGTATTGCTGCGGCAGGTGCCGACCAGGCGCTCGACCATCTGCTGCGCATCGATCAGGCTGAAGCGCTCCATTTCATCGATCAACTCGGTGGCGATGGAAAAGTGCCGGTGATCGAAGCCCACCGCCGTCACGCAATTACGGCCGTAGCCTTGCGGGGTGATTTCGCCAGCGCTGGTGCAACCGACCAGTCGAATACCGCCAAAATCCTGCTCCAACGCTTCGCCCAAGGCCTGCAAGTCGTATTCGGCGGAACAGAAGAACAACACGAAACCCAAGTGCGGGTGCAGCAACTGCCGCGCCAGGTCCTGAGCTGCCAGCCGTGCGTCGGTTGCCTGAGACATGGCGCTGACCACACCGTCGTTTTGGGCCTGCTGCATCGTGGTCTCCGGCGCGGGGTGGCTGAGGGATCAGTGTACGAAGGTGGGTACGGGGGACGAATGCTACTTGGGTAGCGGGTGGGCGGTTCCATGGGAGTACTGTTGTCAGCCTGTCATTGCAGGGGCCGCTTCGCGGCCCCCACCACTCACCAGGTCAGCACCGCGCCCACCGCAAAGGTATCGGTGTCTTCGTTCTGGGCACTGGTGTCATGCCCGTCAATGGAGAACTGGTTGTACTCGGCCACCAGTTTGAGGTTGTCGTTGATGTCGTGGAACAACGCCACGCCGCGGGTTTCGTAGTCTGCCCCGCTGCCCACCGCGCCATTGCCATCGTCCTTGGTCTTGCCATAGGACAGCGCCACGCGGTTCTTGCCGAACTTGTACGAGCCCTGCAGCAGGTAGCCGTCACTGTCGACATTGCGCAACACCGGTTCGCCAGCATTGTTGGTGAAGAATGGGTTGATGCCCTTGGCCTGGAACCCAGAGCCGGTCAGCGACCAGCCGCCCATTTTCGCCTGCACCCCGTACCCCACCCCTTTGGAGGTGATCGTCTCTACTGTCGAGTCCGTGTTGTCAGAGGTCTGGTAACTGCCGTTGACCCAGCTGTAGATCTGCGCGCCACCCAGGTCGAACTGGTAGGTGATCTCGCTCTCGGTGCGGGGGTTTTCCTGGTAGGCCTTGCCGGTGGGGCTGCTGTCGTTGGTGTCCACCGGGTCCATGATGCCCACCGCCACCCGCAGGCCGTCCATCACCGGGGTGCGGTAGGTGATCTGCGAGGTGGGGAACGGGTACGGGTAGCCGCTGCCGATGTTGCCGAACGAAACCCCGCCGCCATCCACCAGCCCTAGCGTGTCGCTGACCTGGCCATAACCGGCCAGCAGTTCGTCGAGCAGGATGTTGGAACGAGCGAACAGCCCGAAGTCCTTGCCGATCAGCACCTCGCCCCATTCGGGGTTGGCCACCGTGCCGTAGAACTGACGCACGTCGATGGCGGTGTCGGTGCCGTTGGTTTCACTGTCGTTGATGGTTACCCAGAACGAGGCACGCGCACCGAGCTTGAGGTCATCCACCTGCTTGCCCATGTTGAAACCCAGGTAGTTGGGCAAGAAACCCATTTTCACCCGCGATTGGCGGCGGTCGAACTGTTCGCCCTCACGGTCGACCTTGCTGTTGACGTAGAAGGCGTTGATATAGCCATCGGTGGAAAACGTCGTCTGGTCCTTGTCGTACAGCATGATCTCGGCCTCGGCGACACCGCTCAGGCCCAGGGCAGAAACACTGGCAATGGCGGCGGCGAGGAAACGAGGCGGCAGGTGCTTATTGTTGTTGTGCATGGCGCGCTCCAAACGGGGACTGGATGTCGGAGGCGATTATCAGAAGTGGGCAAATTGCCAGATACGCTGCTTTGGCGCGATTGGGTGGGTGCTTTGGAGCGGCGGGTATGGCGTGATGATTCGGACCCAGTACCTGCCTGGGCCGGGACGCAAGACTTAGGGTGTACACATCAGTAGCAGGCGGGTATCAATACGCCTGAACGAACTGGGGGCCGCCTTGCGGCCCCCTTATCGCGTTACTTCAGGAAGCCAGCGCCTGCGAGCGTTGGCGCACGGGCATCTCATAACGGTGCGGTTGTTGCCAGGCCAGCCGCGCCTGCACATCGGCCGCCGCGTCCATCACCTTCTGCGCCCAGTTTTCATCCTTCGGGCACACCACCACCACGCGAAAACCGTGGTCGACGCCCTCCAGCCGCACACCTTCGGAATCATCGACATGCAGGTCGATGTCGAACGCCGATGGCAGCTTGGACGGCGAATTTTCCAGGCCTTTCTGCGCCAGGATGTGCTGGTGCCGGTCACTGTTGACCACGCCATCGACATGGATGCCGTACAGCATCAGCCAGCGGCGGATGTAAGCCGGGGTGCGCCCCGACGAGGTGTAGATCCAGATGCTGCAGCCTTGGCGGCGCAGGTCGCGAATCAGCGAACGGGTGCCGCTGCGCAGGGGCTCGCCGAGCCAGCGGTGGACGAAGGTTGGCAGCTTGCTGTCTTCGGCGGCGGCGTGCTCGGGCAGGCAGGCGAGCGTGTCGTCGATATCGAACGAAATGCGCACCTGGCCACGCTTGAGCTTGCGTTCGATAGCTTGGCGCCCGCGTGCGAACATGGATGACCGTTGCATCAGCGGCGCCCCTCACAGGCGGGCACGGGTGTGCCGCTCAGGAAGAACTTGCCGGGCTCAGGCGCCTTCGCTTCAAGGAAAGCGGCGTACTTTTTCTTGATCTTGGGGAGTTCGTACAAAGCCTTGACACCGTGTTTAGCGGAGTTGCGTATGACCGAGGACGGGTTGAAGTAACCCTCGGCGTTATCCAGCGACAGCACGAATGGCGGCAGCCCGGCACGCATCAGCAAGTAGCTGACGATGAGCGAACCGGTGCGGTTGTTGCCTTCGATGAACAGCTGCGGTTTGCTGAGGATACGTACATACACACCGGCTGCCCGCTTCCAGATCGAATCGCTGCGGTACGAGCAGTACCAGTTGTACAAATCCTTGATGCCACCTTCCACGTTGTTGAAAAAGTGCGCCTCGGTTGCGGCAAGGTGCGGGGCGAACTCCAGGCGGCGGGCCGGGTCGCTGCCGCACAGCACGGTGGCATTGATTTCCAGCATCAGGTTCAGCTGTTGCAGGTCGAAAAGGTCGATACCGCGAGCGACATAGTCGTCAATCAGGGCATAGCCTTCAAGCACATTCAGCAGCACCTCGTCGGTGAACGGGTCGCGCGGTTCGGTGAAATGCTGGCTGAGTTCTGCAAAGCGGCCCTGCACCTCGCGCAGTGCGCGCTCTACCGCTGACAGATCAAGACGACGCATCGCTCGCATTGGAAATCCTGGGTAACACTTTAACGGAAGGTAACGCGGCCAGGTGTTGCAACCTCCCTGGCTGCGACACCCGGCCACCTTGGGCATGCATGGCTCAGCTGAATTTGCCGCTGATGTAGTCGCTGGTCAGTTGTTCGCGCGGGTTCTGGAAAATCTGCGCGGTAGGGCCCATCTCGACCAGGTAGCCGGTGCGCGTGCCCTGGGAGATATCGACCGAGAAGAACGCCGTGGTGTCGGCCACACGAATCGCCTGCTGCATATTGTGGGTCACCAGCGCGATGGTGTAGTCCTTCTTCAGCTCGACCATCAGCTCTTCCACCCGGCGGGTAGCGATCGGGTCGAGCGCCGAGCACGGCTCGTCCAGCAACAGCACTTCTGGCTCGGTGGCAATGGCACGGGCAATGCACAGGCGCTGTTGCTGGCCACCGGACAGCGACAGGCCGCTGACCTTGAGCTTGTCCTTCACTTCGTCCCACAGCGCGGCGCCTTGCAAGGCGTGCTTCACGCGGTCACCCAAGTCGCCTTTGTAGCGGTTCAGGCGCAGGCCGAAGGCGACGTTGTCGAAGATGCTCATCGAGAACGGGTTGGGCTGCTGGAACACCATGCCGATGTAGCGGCGTACCACCACCGGGTCAACGCCCTTGCCATAAACGTCCTGGCCCAGGAAGTGCACATGGCCTTCGAAGCGGAAGCCCTTCACCAGGTCGTTCATGCGGTTCAGGCTACGCAGCACGGTACTCTTGCCGCAGCCCGACGGCCCGATGAAGCCGGTGATCTCGTTCTTGCGGATCGGTACATGGCTGTCACGCACGGCCATGAAATTGCCGTAGAAAATCTTGTCCAGCTTGCAGTCCATGACGATCGGGGTAGCTTCACTGACCATGGGAGCGGCTCTTTGCGCAGTGGATACGTTCAAGTTGGATGCTCCCTTTCTCAATACTTGGGCTTGCCGAAGACTCGGCTCAGAATGTTGATGACCAGCACGATCATTACCAGCACCAGCGAGGCCGCCCAGGCGAGCTCGAGCTGGTTGTCGAACGGCATGCCGGAGAAGTTGTAGATCAGCACGGCGAGCGAGGCCGTAGGGTTCATGACCGCCAGGCTACCGTCGTGGTAGATCCAGTAGTTACTGAACAGTGCGGTGAACAGCAGTGGCGCGGTTTCACCAGCGGCGCGGGCCACGGCCAGCATCACGCCGGTGAGGATGGCCGGCAGGCCGGTGGGCAAAACAATCTTCCAGATCACCTGGGCGCGGGTGCAGCCCATGCCGTAGGCAGCGTCCTTCATGATCTTGGGCACCATCTTCATCGACTCTTCGGCGGTCAGCACCACGATCGGCAGCATCAGCACCGCCAGGGCCACACCGCCTGCCGGTGCCGAGTAGGTACCGGTGGTCATCACCACCAGGGCGTAGGCAAACACGCCGGCCAGGATCGACGGCAGGCCGGTGAGCATCTTGGCGGCAAAGCGCGCGGCGTTGGCCAGCTTGCTGTCCGGGCCTAGCTCGGCCAGGAACACCGCGGCCAGGATACCGACCGGTACCGCGATGGCGGCGGCAATACCGACCATGACGAACGTGCCGGCCATGGCGTTGCCAAAACCGCCACCCATCTCGAAGCCGGTGGGCGGCAACTCGGTGAACACTTCCAGGTTAAGGCGTGCACCACCACGAGTGATCAGCATGTACAGCACGGAAATCAGCGGCACGCTGGCCACCAGCGCCGCCAGCCAGGCCAGGGTGGTCAATACCAGGCTGCGCAGGGCACGGCCTTCCAGCTTGCGCTGCAGGCTGGGCAACGCGGCCACAGGGGTCGTCAAGTCAGTCATTGTTTGTTACCCCGCTGGGCGTAGAGCATGATCATCGAGCCGAGCACGTTCACCAGCAGCGTGATGAACATCAGCACCAGTGCCGCGTACATCAGCACTTCGACCTCGTTGGGGCCGGCCTCCGGGAAGTTCAGCGCCAACAGCGCCGCCAGGGTATTGGCCGGGGCGAACAAGGAAAGGGAAATGGTGTTGGCGTTGCCGACCAGCATGGCCAGCGCCATGGTTTCACCCAGCGCACGGCCCAGGCCCAGCACCAGCGATCCGAAGATGCCGGTAGCGGCCGATGGCACCATCACCTTGAGGATGGCTTCCCAATGGGTAGTCCCCATGCCATAGGCAGCCTGCTTGGTTTTCATCGGCACGCTGGTCAGCGCATCCTGGGAAACCGCAGCGATGGTCGGCAGGATCATGATCGCCAGTACCAGCGCCGCTGGCAGCAGGCCGGGGCCACTGAGGGAGGTACCGAAAAACGGGATCCAGCCCAGCTCGCTGTTCAACCAGGCGGTCAGCGGGCGAATTGCCGGGATGACCACATAGATGCCCCACAGGCCATAGACCACGCTGGGGATGGCGGCGAGCAGCTCGACGATGGTGCGAAACACCGCGGCGAGCTTGGCTGGAAGAAAATCCTGGGTAAGGAAAATGGCCATGCTGACGCCGAAGAAACCGGCGATCAACAGGGCGATCAAGGCGCTGTAAAGCGTACCCCAGATCGCTGGCAGAATACCGTACTTGCCTTGGTTGACGTCCCAGACGCTGCCAAACAGCACGTCAAAGCCGTGCTTTTCGATGCCAGGCAGTGCCTTGCGGCCCACTTCGTAGACCAGCGCGAAGACCAGCGCCAGCACCAGCACCACACCAATGCGCGCAAGCGCACGGAAGGTGCGATCGACCAGGAAGTCTTTCGCAGACGGTGGCTGGCACGCGGAGTCTGGGTTATCCGGTATGGCAAAGGGTGTGTTCATTGGCGAGTTCCGGGACAAGGGACAAACACCCCCGGCATGGCGTCATGCCAATACCGGGAGCGCCTGGGTATTACTGGATGTTGGCGGACGCTTTACGCACCTGGTCGACGACCGACGCAGGCAGCGGGATGTAACCCATCGAGTCGGCGATGGTCTGGCCTTTGGTCAGGCTGTACTCGACCATTTCACGCATGGCCTTGGCCTTTTCCGGGTTGCCGTTGTCCTTGCGGAAGATCATCCAGGTGTAGGAAGTGATCGGGTAGGACTTGGCGCCATCCGGGTCCGGCAGCCAAGCCACCAGGTTTTCCGGCATGTTCACCGCAGCCAGTGCTTCGGCACCGCTCTCGGCATTCGGCACGACGTATTGGCCAGCCTTGTTCTGCAGCACGGCGAAGTCGACCTTGGCCAGCTTGGCGAAGCCGTACTCGATGTAGCCGATGGCACCTGGGGTCTGGCGGACGGTGGCGGTTACGCCATCGTTTTTCGGCGACTTGATGAACTTGTCGGTGGCCGGCCAGTTGACGGTGTTGCCTTCACCCAACCCTTGCTTGAAGTCAGCGTTGATGGCCGACAGGTGCTTGGTGAAGACCGCAGTGGTACCGCTGGAGTCGGCACGCACGACCACGGTAATCGGGGTGGCAGGCAGTTTCAGCTCAGGGTTGGCCGCGGCGATTTGCGGGTCGTTCCACTGGGTGATCTTGCCGAGGAAAATGTTGGAGTACACATCGCGTGGCAGCTTCAGCCCTTTCGGGTTGCCCGGCAGGTTGTAAGCCAGTACGATTTCACCGGCGGTCATTGGCAGCAACTGCACGCCTTCGCCAACCTTGGCAATGTCTGCTTCGCTCATGGCCGAGTCGCTGGCGGCGAAGTCGACGGTTTTGTTCAGGAAGTCCTGAACACCCGCCCCGCTCCCTTTGGACTGGTAGTCAACGGTGACGCCAGCGGTGTTCTTGCTGAAGTCCTTGAACCAGGTCAGGTAGATCGGTGCAGGGAAGCTGGCGCCGGAACCAGTCAGGCGGACGTTTTCTGCAGCAAAGGCTGCCGAAGTGGCGCAAAGGGAAACCGCAACGGCGAGTGCAGCAGACTTCATCAGGCGTTTCATCAAAAAGTGCTCCGTGTGATGGCCGGCACACTTTGCATCAGCTGTGTTACAGCTTTGTGACTGTTGAATGGCATCCGCGTGTTAGAGCGCTTTACCTGTGCCATGACGGCAACTTGATGTCATGCCTTGGTAACCGAAGCGGACTATCACTTGGCCATTTCCGCTAACGAGAGCCTTTGCCATGACCGCCACAGAACACGCCTTGATGCGGCGCATCCACCGCGAACTGCTTGACCACAGCGATGAAGAACTGGAACTGGAACTGGCCGAAGACGGCCATGACCTGAATGCGCTGTTTGATGAACATGTCGAGGATGGCAGCGAAAAAGCCGCACGCAGGACTTACTTTCGCGAGCTGTTCCGCCTGCAAGGGGAATTGGTAAAGCTGCAAAGCTGGGTGGTCAAGACCGGCCACAAGGTGGTGATCCTGTTCGAGGGCCGTGACGCGGCTGGCAAAGGTGGCGTGATCAAGCGCATCACCCAGCGCCTCAACCCCCGTGTCTGTCGGGTGGCCGCCCTGCCCGCCCCCAATGATCGGGAACGCACGCAATGGTACTTCCAGCGTTATGTTCCGCATTTGCCGGCGGCAGGCGAAATCGTGCTGTTCGACCGCAGCTGGTACAACCGTGCCGGCGTGGAAAAGGTCATGGGCTTTTGCAACGACGACCAGTACGAGGAGTTTTTCCGCACGGTACCGGAGTTCGAACGCATGCTCGCCCGCTCAGGCATCCAGCTGATCAAGTACTGGTTTTCCATTTCCGACCAGGAACAACACCTGCGCTTTCTCAGCCGCCTGCACGACCCGCTCAAGCAATGGAAGCTCAGCCCCATGGACCTGGAGTCACGCCGGCGCTGGGAGGCCTACACCAAGGCCAAGGAAATCATGCTCGAACGCACCCACATCGCCGAGGCACCCTGGTGGGTGGTACAGGCCGACGACAAGAAAAAAGCCCGGCTCAACTGCATCCACCACCTGCTGGGGCAAATGCCTTATGAAGAAGTGGAGGTGCCGATGATCGAGCTGCCGCAACGGGTCAGGAAGGAGGACTACATTCGCAACCCGACGCCGATGGATATCATCGTGCCGCAGATTTACTGACGCCTGTCAGCCCAACGCATTGGGGCCGCCTGGCGGCCCTTGGTTTTCTGCATGTATCAATGTTGCACTGGGCTCAACCAATTCCCGCGATATCCGCCTCGTCGGCATCCCGACAACGGTTGCGGCATGCACATTGAAACTCAGCTTCGGCGCGTGTCGGGTAGTGCAGGCTCAGACGCAGCTTTTCTTGCGTGTCATACAAGTCATAGCCCGCTGCCAATGTGGCGGGAAAGCCAAGGTTGCGTGGATAGATTTCTTTCTTGAGCGGCACCGCTGGAACCACCACAAAGCGCGTCTGCATGATCATCCCTCTCCCGGCAGTACCTAAGTATTAGTAGCAATGCGGGAAAGCATCAAGTTGACTCATGCAAACTTTGCTCTTTCGCCAGACTCAGTGAAGCAAACCCTTCAGTACCTTCAGCACGATGATTGCGCACAAGCCCAACAGGCAGACCACCCCGACGCCATAGAACAGCGTTCGCCAGGGCTGCACCCCCGCCAGATAGGCCCAAGTGTGCAGGGCCCTGGCGCAGGTGAACACGATGCTTAACCAGGCACCGAGCGCCGCCGGTGTGTCGAGGGCGATGGCCAAGCCACCAAGGGCGAAGAAGGACGGGATATTTTCCAGGTCATTGGCCCATGCCTTGGCTGCACGCAACACCTGCGGGCGTTCCGTGGCCTGTGCGGCGCGTTTGAATACAGCGGCGTCCTCCGGGTTGGTGAAGGCCACGAAACGCAAGCGGTGATAGCCCTGATAACAGGAAACCAACAACATCTTGAGAAACAGTACGACCACGCACAACGCGTACACCTGCAAGGCACCGCTCATGGCTGTCGCCCTCCGGCAACGCCTCGTATCACCAGGTACAACAACGGCCCCAGCGAAACGAAGACAACGGTCAGCAGCAGGTAAGGCAGCACCGCGACGCCGGCACTGCCCCGTAGTCGGTTGTCTTTGACCATCCACAGGCAAGCCAGCCCCGCCATGAGGTACAGGTCGATGACTACCTGGGCAGTGTCCGGCCGGGACAACTGCGCCAGCCCGAACGCCAGCAGTGATTGCTCGGCAATCAGCATCGTCCAGCCGGTATACAGCGAAAACAGCATCAGCACTGCCAGCGCGCAGATACGCAAGCCCATATCGTTCTCCTTGGTAGGGTTTGCGGGCACAGTAGTGGTAGGGTTGTTGGCGCTCAATGACCAGTGAGGTCATGTACATTGCACTCAAGGACGATCAGGCCACGCATGAATCAGCACCTGTTCCATCGCAATAGCCCTGCCCCACATACTTCGGCAGGCCAGCATCTACGCCACCTGCGTCGGCAGGCCAGCCTCAGCCAGCTGGACCTGGCGCTGCTGGCGGGGCTGTCGCAGCGCCATCTGAGCTGCGTGGAGACCGGCCGCGCCAGGGCCAGCCCGAGCACCTTGCATGCGCTGCTTTCGGCCCTTGGCGCGCCGTTGGAGCTGTGCAATGAAGTGTTCGTCGCTGCCGGCTACGCGCCCCGCTACGCGGCCTCGCCACTCGATGCGCCCGAGTTGGCGCTGGTGCATGCCGCCATTGAACACATCCTGCAGGTCAACAACCCCGCACCTGCGATCGTCATCGACAGCAACTGGGACGTCATCGCCGCCAATACCAGTACCGGGCTCTTGTTGGCGATGGCCGGCGTTACAGCACAGCCTGCCACAGGCCTCAACCTGCTGCAGACACTGCTCTGCCCCGGCGGCCTGGGCGATCATCTGGCCAATGCGCAAGAAATTCGCAGCGCTGCCTGGCAACGTGCGTCCAGGGAGGCGGCAGGCAACCCGGCGCTGGCAGAGCGCTTGGGCAAACTGCCGATTCCGGGCAGCCCGCTCGAAACGGCTGCCACACCAGTGCTGCTGACGCGTGTGCATAGCCCCTATGGCGAGCTGAGGTTCCTGTCCACGTTCACCACCTTCGGCATGCCGCTGGATATCACGGTGGAATCACTGCGCATCGAACACCTGATCCCCGCCGATCCACAGACCCGGCAGAGGATGCAGGCGGCGTTCGAGCAATGGTCGGCCGTTACAGCGTGAACGACAGCACCTGGCCAAGGAACCTGGCGCTTATCCGATACCCGGTTCCATCCAGGTCAAAGGGCTGGCACATGGCCCCCGTGGTCACCACATCACCTGCCTTCAAGGTCTCGCCGCGTTCGGCGGCATGTGCATAAAGGTGGGCCAGTGACACCAGCGGGTCGGTCGCCGCTTCGCCCGACAGGCCACGCGCCCGCAATTCACCGTCTACGTGCACCTCGGTGGTTTCGGCCAGGTCGGCCAACAGCGGTACAGCGATGCCTGCGCCCAGGCTGCTGCCGACCACCAGCGCCTCGAAGCCTACGTTGTCTGCCACAAAGCTCGGCCAGCCGACCGCCTTGCGGTCGACAAAGCGCGAGCGCACCACTTCGAAGGTGACGCAGGTAGCGCGGATGTCCTCACTGACCGGGGCCCGCCCAGCTTGTGGCGGGATATCACGGTCAAGCACGAAGGCGATCTCGCACTCGATGGTCACCGGTGTAATGGCCGGCAGTTGGATGTGTGCGCCATCCGCATGACAACGCCCCGCCTCCAGCTGGCCAATCAATGGCCGCGACAAGTTGGCTGCGCGCATGGCTGCGGGGCTGCCGACGCCCAGCTTCCAACCTGCGCGCTGGCCAGCGGCAGCGGCAAACAACTGGTCCTGGCTGTCATAACCTTGCTTCAACGTCTCAGGCTTGAGGCTGGCGGGCAGTTCCGTCAGCAGGTCACCACTGCGCCAGTGCTGCATTAACAGGGCTGCGGTGCGTTGGTGTACGAAGAGCGAACTGTTCATCAAAACCTCATGGAAATGGGCGATGGCGGGCAACAGATGCTAGGGCCTGAAATTGATGAGGGTAAATATATTGTCATGATGCCTGGCATAACAAGCCGTTATGAATCGACCTGGCAATCAGTGATCCGTTGAAACCGGCTGCTTCAGCAGCAGTACGTAAGCCATCGCCGCCACCGCCGCCACCGCGGCGCTGATCAGAAATGCCGAAGCGAACGAACCGGTCTGCTGGATGCTGAACCCGGTCACGATCGGTGCCACCGAGCCCGCCAGGTAGCCCCCGAAGTTCTGGATCGAGCCAAACGAGGCCACACGCTGGCTGTCGACCACGGTGTTGGCAATCATCCAGGCGGTGGAGCTGGCCATGTTCACGCAGAACAGCGCGCAACACAGCAGCGCCACGCTGAGCATGAAACCGCTACCGAACGACAGCGGAACGGTGAACGCCGCTGCCGCGAACAACGCCGTCACCACGACCCGCTTGCGGCTACCCAGCACGCTGGCGCCGTTTTTCACCAGGCGGTCGCAGATGCGTCCCGCGACAATGGTGCCCAGCGCACCGAACACATAGGCCAGCGAAACCACCCAGGCCGTCTGGTACAGGCTCAAGCCATGCTCACGTTCGAAGTAGCCCGGCAACCAGGTCAGGTGCAGCCACAGCATGTAGATCACCCCCATGAAGCCCAATACAGCGCCCCAGGTGCTCTTGTGGCGGAACAACTCGGCCCACGCCGCCAGTTGTGCCCGCAGGCTCGGCCTGGCACTTGCCTCCGGCTGTTTACACGCCTGGGTCGCCAGCAGCCGCTCACGCTCTTCGGCAGGCAGTTCGGCCAGGTAGCGCGCCTTGCTTTTGTAGAAGGCGAACCAGCAGGCGGCGACCAAGATGCCAAACACCCCGGTGACGATGAACATGCCGCGCCAGCCCCAGGTGACCATCAGCAACGTGAGCAACGGCGGCGCCAGGCACGGCCCAATGCAGGTCGATGACAGTACGATGCCGGTCGGCGTCCCCCGCTTTTCGGCCTCGAACCATTCTGCCAGCGCCTTGGCCGCCGACGGGAACATCGGCGCTTCGCCAATCCCCAGCACCACCCGCAGCCCGATAAACGCTGAGAAACTGTTGATCAGGCCGGAAGCCGTCTGCGCCACCGACCAGCCCAACAAGGCCGCCCCCAGCGAGATCTTGCTGCCCAGGCGGTCGATGATCATGCCCAGGGGCAGTTGCGAAAAGGCATACGCCAGGGAAAACGCCGACAGCAGAATGCCCATCTGTGACGGCGTGATACCCATGTCGCGCTGGATCGACGTGTTGGCGATCGACAGCGCACTGCGGTCGACATAGTTGATGATGCCAATCACCAGCAACAGGCTAACGGTGATGACCTGGTACTTTCTGAAGGGGTTCGCGCTGGCGACCGCTTCCGGCGAACCTGCAAGCTCGGCTTGCGCATATTTGCTATTCATGGGCGTTCACTTTTGTTGTTATTGGAAGAACCGCAAGTAACGGCTTACATGGACGCTGCAAGCAACCCCTGGTAGTCCTCGGCAGACGCTTCGCGCGGGTTGGTGCGGTGGCTGTGGTCGGCCAGCGCGCCCTGGATGATCCGCGGGAACAGGTCCTCGCTGACGCCCAGCTCGCGCAGCCCGGTCGGCAGGCCCAGCGTGCGGGTCATGTTGCGGATGGCCTCTTCGATCTGGCTGTCGTCCGCCAACCCCATCGCCTGGGCGATGCGTTGCATCTTGTGCTCGTCAAGCACCGTTTCGGCCTGGCGGTTGAAGGTGATGACGGCAGGCAGGAAGATCGCATTGAGGGTACCGTGATGCAGGCGCGGGTTGATCCCGCCCAGCGCATGGCTAAGGCTGTGCACGCAGCCCAGGCCCTTCTGGAAAGCCAGCGCACCTTGCAGCGAAGCACTCATCATGTTGATGCGCCCGTCCAGGTTGCCCGGTTCGCGGGTGGCGCTCTCGATGAAGCGCCAGGCGCGCCACAGGCCGTCAAGGGCAATACCGTCGGCAGGCGGGTTGAATACAGGGGCCATGAAGGTTTCCAGGCAGTGGGCAATCGCATCCATGCCAGTGGCAGCCGTGAGCTGTGCCGGCAGGCCAAGGGTCAACGCCGGGTCACAGATGGCAGCCTTGGGCACCACATGGGGCGAGATCACCCCCACCTTGCGCCCGTCATCCAGAATCAGGATGGCGCCCCGCCCTACCTCGCTGCCCGTGCCGGCGGTGGTCGGTACCGCAATCACAGGCGCGGTTGCCGGGGTGATGCGGGCCAGGCCGCCCTCGATCACCGCAAAGCTTTTCAAGGGGCCATCGTGTCGGGCACACACCGCCACCCCTTTGGCCAGGTCGATCGCCGAGCCGCCGCCAATGGCGATGATGCCGTCACAGCCGCACTCCTTGAACATGGCCACGGCTTCACGCATGGCATTCTCGTTGGGGTTGGGTGGCGTACCGTCATAGATCGGCAGTTGCGCGGTGCTGTCGCCGAAGGTGTTCAACGCCGTATCGACAATACCGGCAGCGCGCACGCCTCGGTCGGTCACGATCAAAGGCCTGGTTATACCAATGCGCTCGCACTCGGCAGGCAAGCGGGCGATGGCGCCGATTTCGAATTGAATCTGGGTGACGTAGTTGATCAGGGACATAAGGCTTGGCAGGCTCCTGGCTTTATTGTTCTGGGCGTCTCAACCGCAAGGGAAGCGACGCTGTGCAGCGCCAGTATAGGAATGCACGGCTGGCCATGGTATTGAGAACAATCCATATCGGTATAACCAGGACGCATACCCGATGACCCCCTCGCTCAATTCGATCATGTCCCGCCTGCACGCCCGCCACCTGCGCTTGTTGATCGAGCTGGACGAGCACCGCTCGCTGCTCGGTGCAGCAGGCAGCGTCGGGCTTACCCAGCCTGGTGCCAGCAAGGCATTGCAGGAAATCGAAACCACCTTCGGCACCGTGCTGTTCAACCGCACCAACCGCGGGCTGGAGCCTACGGCCGCGGGGCACTGCGCCATCCGCTACGCCCGCGTGGTACAGACTGATATCGCCAACCTGCGGCATGACCTGGATGCCATCCTGCGTGGGGTTGGCGGCCGGCTGGCGGTGGGGGCGATCATGGGCGCCGTGCCGTTGCTGATGAAAGCCGTGTCTCAGTTGGCCGGCATCCAGCCGCAGATGTCGTTCGAAATCATCGAGGACACCAGCCAGTCATTGCTGGCGCAGATCGAGAGCGGCCGCCTGGACATCGCCCTGTGCCGCACCAGCGTCAGCAACACGCCACAGTTGTTCGCCAGCACCTTTGTCCAGGATGAGACGCTGGCGGTCATCGCCAACATCGACCACCCGTTAAAGCATGCGGCAAGCCTGAGCCTTGCCGAGCTGGCCGAGAGCCGCTGGATCGTGTACCGGGCCAACATGCCGATGCGCGTGCAACTGGAGCGCGAGTTCCACGATGCCGGGCTGCGCTTCCCGCTGCACCTGGTTGAAACCACCTCAATCCTGGCAACCTTGTCGTTGTTGCAAAACCGCCCTGACTTCGTCGCACTGGTGTCGATCGACGTGGCCCGGCAATGTGCGATGAATCAACAGGTCAGCATTCTGCCCCTGAGCATGGGCTCGGTCAGCGACCCCTACGAGCTGGTTACCCGTAAAGGCAGCCAGGCGACACCGGCCATGGACAAGCTCAGTGAACTGCTGCTGTTGCAGGGCCGACAGTGCAACAACAGTTAGTTGGGTTTTCAGGCAGAAACCCCTCGAAACCCTAAGTTAAAAGCCTGATTTCATTGGTTTTAAAGGTTGGCACAGCAGCTGCAACGTGAAGGTATCCGCCTACACGACGAGTTGCTCATGCCTGCCCCTACCGTATCCGCCAACTACGAAATCCGCACGCCAGCGGCGCACATCATTCGCGATGACGCCGAGGCGCTTGCCGTCGCCCATCAAGTCGCCGAACTGCTGCGCGAGGGCGCAGCCGAACGCGACCGCAACCGCGAAGTACCGGCCGACATCGTCGACGCCTTTTCCAACAGCGGGCTATGGGGCATCACCGTGCCGCGGGCCTACGGTGGCGCCGAAGTATCGTTCGCCACGCTTGCCCGTGTGATCGCCATCGTCTCCGCTGCCGACCCATCCCTTGGGCAAATTCCGCAAAACCACTATTGCCTGCTCGAAGACATACGCCTGCAAGGCACGCCAGAGCAGCAACGCTACTTCTACGACCTGGTATTGCAAGGGCACCGATTTGCCAACGCCCTGTCGGAAACCGGCGGCAAAACCGTCCAGGACATTCGCACACGCCTGGTCGCCGAGGGCGATGGCTACCGCATCGACGGGCGCAAAGGCTACTGCACCGGCTCGCTGTACGCCCATTGGCTCGGCGTGCTGGCCCTGGACGAGCAGGACCGTGCCCAACTGGCCTTCGTGCAACGAGGCAGCGCCGGCCTGGTGATCGTCGATGACTGGAGCAGCATGGGCCAGCGCACCACGTCCAGCGGCACGGTGCTGCTCGACGGCCTGCGGGTGCCGGCATTCAACCTGTTCCCCAGCTACCGCTCCTACGAAAGCCCGACCCTCGCCGGCCCCTTCGCTCAGTTGACCACAGCGGCCATCGACGCCGGCATCGGCCGCGCAGCGCTGGACGACACCCTCGCGTTCGTGCGTGAGCATGCCCGGCCGTGGATCGATGCCCAGGTCGACAAGGCCAGCGAAGACCCATTGACCATCATCCAGGTCGGCTCGCTGGAGATTCGTCAGGAAGCCGCCGAAGCCCTGCTCGAACGTGCAGGCCAGGCCCTGGATGCGGCCAAACCCGCCCCTGATGAAAACAACGTGGCCCTGGCTTCGATTGCAGTGGCCAAGGCCAAGGTACTGACCACCGAGGCCGCCATCGAAGCCAGTAACCGCCTGTTCGAACTGGGCGGCACGCGCTCGTCGCTGACCCGGCACAATCTCGACCGCCACTGGCGCAACGCCCGCGTGCACACCCTGCACGACCCGGTGCGCTGGAAGTACCACCTGGTCGGTAACTGGGCACTGAACGGCGTCAAGCCGCCTCGCCATGACTGGAACTGAGGCCACGCCAATGAATGACCTGCTGACCAACGTCGACTGGGCGGAAATCGCCCAGGCCTGCCTGGAAACGCTCAGCATGCTGGGCGCCGCACTGGGCTTTACCGTGCTCTTCGGCCTGCCCCTTGGCGTACTGCTGTACCTGACCGGGCAGCGCCAGTTACTGGCGCACGGCCCGCTGTACCGAAGCCTGTCGGTGGTGGTCAACGTGCTGCGCTCGCTGCCGTTCATCATCCTGCTGATCGTGCTGATTCCGCTGACCACCCTGCTGACCGGCACGTCGCTGGGCGTGAAGGGCACCATCCCGCCGCTGGTGGTCGGCTGCACGCCATTCTTCGCCCGCCTGGTAGAAACCGCGCTGCGCGAAGTGGACCGTGGCCTGGTCGAAGCCAGCCAGGCCATGGGCGGCAGCATCGCGCAGATCATCCGCTACACCTTGCTGCCCGAAGCGCGCACCGGGCTGATCGCGGCGGTCACCGTCACCGCCATCGTGCTGGTCGACTACACCGCCATGGCCGGTGTGATCGGCGGCGGCGGCCTGGGCGACCTGGCGATCCGCTTCGGCTACCAACGCTTCCAGACCGATGTGATGGTGGTCACCGTGCTGCTGCTGATCCTGCTGGTGCAGGTGCTGCAGATGAGCGGTGACCGCCTGGTAAGACACTTCACCCGCCGCTGAACCCCGACTCTTCTCAGGTACTGACCATGAAAAAGACCCTCACCGCCCTCGCCGCTTTCCTCGCCTTCAGTGCCCAGGCCGCCGAACACCTGGTGGTTGGCGCCACGCCGGTACCGCATGCGGAAATCCTCGAGTTCGTCAAACCGGCCCTGGCCAAGCAAGGGGTCGACCTGGACATCAAAGTGTTCAACGACTTCATCCAGCCCAACCTGCAACTGGCGCAGAAGAACCTGGACGCCAACTACTACCAGTACCGGCCATTCCTCAACGACTTCAACAAGACCCGGCACACCGACCTGGTGCCGGTGGTAGGCGTGCACATCGAGCCATTCGGCGCCTATTCGGCCAAGTACAAAACCCTTGCCGAGCTGCCCGATGGCGCCAGCGTCGCCATTCCCAACGACCCGGTGAACACTGGCCGTGCCCTGGTACTGCTGGCCGAGGCCGGGCTGCTCACGCTGAAAGACCCAGCCAACCCGCAGTCCACTCAGCGCGACATTACCGACAACCCCCACCACCTGAAGATCCGCGAACTGGAAGGCGCCATGCTGGCCCGCTCGGTGAAACAGGTCGACCTGGCCTTCGTTTTCGCCAACTACGCACTGGAGGCCGGCATCGACACCAACAGCGCGCTGATCGTTGAAAAAGGCAAGGACCTGTACGTGGAATACCTGGTCGCCCGCCCCGACAACCTGCAGGACCCGGGTATCCAGAAGCTGGCCAAGGCACTCAATTCCCCTGAAGTGCGCAACTTCATCCTGACCCGCTACAAAGGCCAGATCGCCCCTGGTTTCTGACCCCTGATGCCCTCTGGTGACGGAGGGCATGGAACCCGAACATGAGCCGTTACCAGCAGCAAATCCAGCCAACCGACGCGCACCTGTGCCTGCGCGGCATCCACAAACGCTATGGCGCCGTCAGCGCGCTCGACGCCATCGACCTGCAAGTGCGCCGGGGCGAGGTGTTCGGCATCATCGGCCGCAGCGGCGCGGGCAAGTCCTCGCTGCTTCGCATGCTCAACCGCCTGGAAGCACCCAGCGCCGGCCAGGTACTGATCGACGGCCAGGACATCGCCGGGCTGCAAGGCAAGCCCTTGCACGCGCTGCGGCGCAAGGTGGCGATGATCTTCCAGCACTTCAACCTGCTGGCCAATAGCACGGTCGCCCAGAACATCGAGCTGCCAATGCGCATGGCCGGGGTGCCGCAAGCACAGCGCAGCGCCCGGGTGGCGGAGCTGTTGCGCCTGGTTGGCCTGGCCGGCCGTGGCGGCGCCTACCCCGCGCAACTGTCCGGCGGCCAGAAGCAGCGCGTCGGCATTGCTCGGGCGCTGGTGCTGGAGCCGCAGATTCTGCTGTGCGACGAAGCGACGTCGGCGCTGGACCCGGAAAGCACCCAGGCGATCCTCGACCTGCTGCGCAGCATCAACCAGCGGCTGGGCCTGACCATCGTCCTGATCACCCACGAAATGCAGGTAATCCGTGATCTGTGCGACCGTGTAGCCGTACTGGAACAAGGCCGCATCGTCGAAACGGGCGCGGTGTGGGAAGTGTTCGGCAACCCGCAGCACGCCGTCAGCCGCACGTTGCTCGGCGAGGCCGCGCCTGCAGCACAGGCCATTGCTGCCGACAAACGCTACCTCGACCTGCACTACACCGGCGGCAAAGGGCTGAAGCCCGATCTGGCGGCCATCGGTGCCGCGCTGGGCGATGGGGTGAGCCTGTTCTCGGGCACGATCGCCCCTATCCAGGGGCGGTTCCTTGGGCAACTGCGCCTGGCCATCGCCAGCGCGACGCCAGACGACGAGCTGTTGCGCCAGGCCAGGTTGCTGGCAGACCGCGCCGACTGGGCCTGATCAGCGCAGCGCCTGGTCGAGGTCGCGCTGTAGCGAGCTGACCTCTTCCAGGCCCACGTGCAGGCGCACCAAAGCACCACGCACCGGGGTTGCGAAGCTGCGCTCACCCAGCTCGGCCAGGGTCACCAGGCTCTCGTAGCCACCCCAGGAGGCACCGATGCCGAACAGGCGCAGGCGATCGATGAACGCTTCTGCCCGGCCCAGGCTGGCGTCGGCCAGTTCGAGGCTGAGCAGGCCATTGCTGCCCTTGAAGTCGCGGCGCCACAGGGCATGCCCCGGGTGCTCCGGCAACGCCGGGTGATACACCCGCGCCACATCCTCGCGAGCTTGGAGCCACTGGGCGATCTCCAGGCCCTGGCGCGCGTGCACGGCCATGCGGCTGGCCAGGCTGCGCGCCCCACGCAGCACCAACCAAGCATCGTCCGGGCTGACCGTGCAGCCGCAGGTATCGCTGCTGCGCGACAACGCGGCGAAGGCCTCTTGGGTGGTGCACACGCTGCCCATCATCACGTCGCTGTGCCCGCCCACGTACTTGGTCAGGGCCATCACCGAGATGTCTGCGCCCAATGCCAACGGCTGGTACAAGTAACCCGAACCCCAGGTGTTGTCGACCGCCAGCAGGATCCCGCGCGGCTTGCACAACGCAGCCATGGCCGGCAGGTCAATGAGCTCGTACAGCAACGAACTCGGGCTCTCGCTGTAGACCATGCGGGTGTTCGGGCGCAACGCGGCCTCCAGGCCGTGGCCATCGGCGGCGAAATAGCTGACTTGCACACCGAACGGCTGCAGCAGCTCGCGCGCCAGGCGCCGCACCGGGCCATACACCCCATCGCTGAGCAGCACATGGTCGCCGGGGCGCAAGTAGGCGAGAAAGGCCTGAGTGATGGCTTGCAGCCCGGTAACGAACAACTTGCAGCGGTAGCCGCCTTCCAGTTCGCTGACCAGGTCTTCGAGGGCAAAGGCCGTGGGGTTGCCACGGGCACCGTAGCTGAGCACCCGTTGCTGGTCCCGATGGCTGCGCGCTTCACGCTGTTCGGCGACGCTGTCGAACAGCACGGTACTCAGGCGGCTGACCGGTGGGTTGACGCCGTGGGCCCCTTGGCCCGATTCGCCACGCCCGGCATGCACCAGCCGTGTAGCGACCGGGTCGCTGTGCGTCAGGGGTGTGAAGCTGGCAACCTCGGCGGCGCTCATCTGTGCGATCAGCCCGGTCTCCCAGGCCAGGTAGCGGCGTGCCGCCTCCTTGTTGCCGGCGTGTCGGTCATGGACGAAGAACAGGAAATCGATGCAGGCGGCGTCTGGCAACGAGGTGTCGTCCGCGGCCTGCGGCCACTCGGCCAGCAACGCCTGGGGGAACAGGCGCGCAGCGCGACGTTGTGTATCTGGCAGTTCGCTGGCAGCCAACTCGGCGACGCGAGGGTCGTCGGCAATGAACACCAGGCGCCCAGACTGCTCACGCACCTGCTCGGCCAGCCCTGGGCGGATCGCCCACTGCGCGCCGCGCAGGTGGCGCTGGCGGTAGGCCGTGCTCGGGCGCAGGTCCAGCAGCAAGGCACCCTCCAGTTCTGCAGCGCTGGCTTCGGCCAAGGTTACCGCCAGCGGCGGCTGTGCCGGCAATGCCAAGCCACTGCCCAGGCCGCCTTCGAGGACGTACGCATCATGCCCCATCTGCCGCAGCCAGCTGGCCACCACCGGGGCACGCACGCCGTCGCCATCGAACAGCACCACGCGCGCCTTGCGCACGCCAATGTACAAGTCGGTGCCCTGCACCAGTTGCCCGCCTGGGCAATGCTGCGCGCCGGGCAGGCTGCCAGCGGTGAACTCCTCCGGGGTGCGCACATCGCACAGGAACAGCGTGCGTTGTGCATCCTGCTGCCAGGCCTGTACCTGCGCCGCTGCCACCCACTGCACCCCGGCCTTGTGCGCCAACCCCGTGGCGCGTGCCCGTTGCCGCCCCAGTGCCTGGCCGCTATGCGGCGGATACCCGCGTCGCCCCCCGTGCTCCAGTGGCAGGTCGACCAGGTACCAGCCCTGGGTGCCGTTCTCCAGGGCATAGACCGGGTTGTCGATGCCGAGGTTGATCAGGGTTTGCGCGCCGATGATGCTGCGGGTACGCCCTGCGCAGTTGATCACCACCGGTGTTTGGGGGTCATGCACCAGGTCCTCCAGGCGGTAGCCCAGTTCACCGTTGGGGCAGCAGGTGGCGCCGGGGATGTTCATCTTGGCGAACTCGTCCAGTGGCCGGCCATCGAGCAGTACCAGCGGCTTGCCCTGGCGTTGCCATTCGGCCAGCTCCTGGGCGCTGATGCGTGGGGTGTGGCAGGCATGTTCGACCAGTTCGCCAAAGGCCTTGGAGGGCAGGTGCACACCGGCGAACAATTCAAAGCCAGCGGCCTGCCAGCCCTGGCTACCGCCTTCGAGCCAATGCACGGCCTTGTAGCCCAGCGCCTGCAGGCGCTGCACGCCGCGCTGCGCCAGTTCGCCGCCGGTTGCGTCGTAGACCACCAGACGCACCAGCGGGTTGGGCGCCAGGCGCGGGGCCTCGATTTCCAGCCGGCTGTACGGCAGGTTCACGGCGTAGAACAGGTGAGCTTCGCCGTACTGGCCGTGCTCGCGCAGGTCGAACAGGGCGATTTCGTGGCCGTCGAACAGCCAGTCATGCAGTAGCGCGGGGGTGATGCTGGGAGTCATGGGACGCAGTCCGTGGTCGTTTACAGGGTTGAGCTCAGGCAATACGGATCAAAGGCCGTATGCCGCGATCGAAGGCGCCATCTGTGATTTGTTGTAGTTCACCACGCTGCCGTCGTCCTTGACCCCGTAACGGTTCTCCAGCGACTCCAGCGGCCGACCATAAAGGTGAAAGTGCAAGGTCGGCTGATCTCCCTCCACACGAATGCCATGCAGGTCTTCACCCAGGAACGCCACGGAGGTCCCTGGCTGCACCACGATCTCCTGCTCCAGCGCCAGGCGTGCACGGGCCGGGTCGCTGCCGTCATCTTCGCGGCGATACACCCGGTTCAGTTCCTGCCCCTCGACGGCAACGATGATTGCCCACGTCTCATGGTTGTGTGGCAGGGTCGCCTTGCCCGGCAGCAGCGAGTTGACGTACAGGGTCGGCGACTCGCCATCATCGTTCAGGCGGTAGCGGAACTGGGTCTCGCCGGTGGTCGCGTCCGGTGCCGGGAAGCGCTCGAAATTGAACAGTTCGCGGCGCTCGGCAAGGCCTTCGAGCAAGCGGACGATCTGCTGCAGGGCGGCGCGGTCGACACCACGCTCATGGATAGCGCGCACTTGCGCCAGAAACGGCTGGATCACGGATTCACGGGACATTATCGGTTTCTCTTCTTGGCTAGCGGAGGTCACACGCTGAGGCTGTAGCGCCCCAGGTTGCTGAAAACATCGGGCGCCGGGCGGCTCGGGCGTTGGCCGCCCTCACCTAGCGCATGCTGCAGAAAGGCACGGGTACGCTCGTGTTGCGGGGCGCGGAACAGTTGTTCGGCGCTGCCATGCTCGACGATCCGGCCATGCTCGGTGAAATACACCTGGTCGCTGATCTCTTCGGCAAAGCGCATTTCATGGGTGACCAGCACGCAGGTCATGCCTTCCTCGGTCAGCTCACGGATCACCGCCAGCACTTCGCCAACCATCTCTGGGTCCAGCGCCGAGGTCACTTCATCGAACAGGATCAACCTGGGCCGCATCGCCAAGGCACGGGCAATGGCAACACGCTGCTGCTGGCCACCCGACAGCTCACCTGGGAAGGCTGCTGCCTTGTGGCCCAGGCGCACCTTGTCGAGCAGCGCCAGGGCCTGCTCGCGGGCCTCGGCGCGGTTGCGCCCAAGCACCTTGGTCGGGGCGATCAGCAAATTGTCCAGCACACTCAAATGGGGAAACAGGTTGTATTGCTGGAAGACGAAGCCCACCTGTTTGCGCAGGGCAATCAGCTCCGCCTCGCCGCGCAAACGCTCGACCTGGGTACCACCAATGCAGATGCTGCCACGCTGCGGCCGCAGCAGGCCGGTCATGCAGCGAAGGATGGTCGACTTCCCCGAGCCGGACGGGCCGATGATCGACACCGCCTGGCCCGCCTGCACATCAAGGTCGATGCCACGCAACACCGGGTTGTCGGCAAAAGCCAGGTGCACGTCGCGCAACTGGATCAAGGGTTCAGAAGGCATAGCGGCGCTCCAGGCGTTGGGTCAGGCGGGCAATGGGGTAGCAGTAGGCGAAGAACAACGCCAGCACGCTGAAGTACACCAGCACGGTGAAGCCGCTGCGGTTGACGGTGTTGGCGGCAATCTGCGCGCTGTCGATCAGGTCGTGCACCCCCACCAGCGAAGCCAGCGCGGTGCCCATGGTCACTACCGCGTACAGGTTCATCCAGGGCGGCAACATGCGCCGCAGGCACTGCGGCAGAATGATCGAACGGAAGATCTGCACGCGGCTGAAGGCCAGCGAACGCGCAGCCTCCCACTGGGTAGCCGGGATAGAAGCCACCGCACCACGGAAAATCTCGGCAACGTTGGCACTGGCAGGCAGGGCCAGGCCGATCGTGACCTTGAGCCAGTCGGGAAAGGCCAGCCAGGTGCCGGCCACCTGTATTTCGAACGGGAACACATACGAGGTGAAGTAGATCAGCACCAGCCACGGCGCGTTACGGAACACCTGCACCCACAGCCGTGCGACACCGCGCAGTGGCGCCAAGGGCGACAGCGACAGAACGCCTATCAGCAAGCCCAGCAACGTGCCCAGGCCAATGGCGCCAACGCTGATCTGGATGTTCTGCAACAGGCCCGCCCCCAGGGTCGGTGACCAATGCCACAGTGTGGCGAGGTTCTCAATGGCCATAACCCGGCATCCTCAGGCGCGCTTCCACGGCGCGACCGGCACAATTGACAGCGAAGCTGAGCAGGCCGTAGAACGCCAGGATCAGAATCATCAGTTCGATGACGTTGTCGCCCTGGGTCCAGATCATGATCGAGGCATAGGTAATATCGTTGGCAGCGATCGCCGACGCCACGGCGGTCATCTTCACCAGGTCGATAAGGTTGTTGACCAGCGCCGGCAAGGCAAAGCGCACGGCCAGCGGCAGCTGTACCTGCAGCAGTTGCTGGCGGCGGCTGAAGGCCAGTGAGCTGGCCGCCTCCAGGGTCACTGCCGGCACCGCCTCGATGCCGGCGCGCAAGGCCTCGGCGTGAAACGCCCCTTTGTGCAGGGATATCACCAGCACCACCCAGGCAAAGGGCGTCATCGGGTTGGCGTTGCCCAGGCTCTGGTTGATCAGCATGTTCAGCACCAGGAACGCGCAGTACAACTGCACCAGCGTCGGCGTATTACGAGTGACCTCGATAAAGGCCCGCGCCGGCCAGGCCAACCAGCGACGTGCGGACGTAAGCGCCGCCGCCAGCAAGACGCCAACCACAAGGCTGCCGACCACGCTGAACAGGCACAGGTAGACCGTGGTCAACGCGCCCTCGAGCAGTTTGCCGCTGGCGTAGGTGTCGAACAGAAAGCCGTAATTCAGGCCAAGCCGGGCGAGCTGCCCGACCAGCCCGTGCAGAACCTCGCTCATCAGGCGCCTTCGCCCTGCAACTTGGCACGCAGTTCCACCAACGCCGGCGAGGCCGGGGTGATGTGGTTGGCCTGCTCACGCTCGATCAGCCAGCCGCTGCGGTGCCACTGCTTGACGAACGGGTCTAGGCGCTGCTGGGTGTCGGTCTCACCCAGGCGCGTCCAGATCACCGATGGCGCCGGGTTGAGTTCGGGGGCCAGGGCGCGGTAGCCGCTCCACTCGCCACCTTTGGCCAGCAGCGGGTTGATCAGCGTGGCATCGTGCACGGCAGCCACGCAGTTGTTGCCACGCAGGGCCAGCAGCGATTCGGCCGAGGTCTTGAAGGCTTTGATGTCGGCACCCAGCTCCACCAGCGCCTGGGTGTAGCTGCTGCCCTGCGAAGTGCACACCGGCTGGCCCTTGAGCCCTGCCCAGGTGTTGATCGGGCTGTCCTTGGCCAGCGCCGCGGTACCGCCCACGCGGTAGAACGGCGTGGGCACGTGGCCCAGAAACTTGTCGCGCTCGGGGGTCCATTCCATGTTGGCGATCAGCAGGTCGACCTTGCCCTGCTGCAGGAACTGCACACGGTTGGCCGGCTGCACCGCAACGAGGTCGACCGCCACGCCCAGCTGGCGCGCCAGGTCACGCGCAAGGTCGACGCTGAAACCGACCGGTTCGCGGGTGGCTGGGTCGATGGCCCCGAACGGGCCACCGGACAAAACCACGCCCACGGCCAGCTTGTGGCGTTGCTGGACCTTGTCCAGGGTGGCATCGGCCTGGGCCAGGCCGCTGGCGGCCACCGTGGTGGTGGCCAGCAACGATGCGAGCAGCCCGCGACGGGCAATGGTGGACAGCGACATGATGGGGGTTCCTCGTCCCGGCAGCCGGAACACCCGGCCAATGAGCGCGCATGCTAGAAAGTTGCAGGGATGAGGGGAAATTCAAATATCGCCTATCGTTATAACACTGAATGAACGGAAAATTTTCAAAATGGGTATAAGCCCCGAAAAATAGGGGTCACACAGATAGCCTCTTGATCAAGCACCCAACAATAGATAAATATTCATTATCTTTAGCCGTGCATCATTAATGTAAAAGCACTGTGCGCCCCTCTCCCCCAACTCTGCCTGGCCCACTCCATGAGCACCCTCGACCTCGACCTGCTTCGTACGTTCGTCGCCATCGCCGACCATTCAAGCTTCGCCGAAGCCGGCCGCAACCTGGGCCGCACCCAGGCCTCGGTCACCCAACACATGCAACGCCTGGAACAACAGGTAGGTGTACCGCTATTGCGCAAGCAAGGCCGCCACAAGTCGCTGACCGACGCTGGCCGTCAGTTGCTGCGCCACGCCCGGCAAATGCTCGCGCTCAATGACGAGGCGCTCGCCGGCCTGCGGCTGGATGGCCCCAGCGGCGTGCTGCGGATCGGCTCGCCCCACGACATCGCCGACACCATCCTGCCGCCACTGCTCAGCCACATCGCCCGCTCGGCGCCCAACCTGCGCCTGGAAATCGACGTTGGCCGCAGCCCGTTCCTGATGGAAGACTTGCAGCGCGGCAAGGTCGACATGGTCATTTCAACCCGCACCGCACCGGGCCTGGAAGGCTTTGCGCTGCGTACCTCGCCGGTGTGGTGGATATGCGCGGCGCAGTATCAGCACCTGCCCAGCGAGCCGTTGCCGCTGGTGCTGGTGGACGAGCCCAGCCTGTACCGCAAACTGGCCCTGGAGGCCCTGGAACGGGCCGGTATCGCCTGGCGCCAGGCGTACCTGGCGTCCAACTTGATCGGCGTCAAGGCAGCGGTGCGCGCCGGCCTGGGCATTACTGCGCGCAGCCAGGAGATGGTCGGCCCCGACATGCGTGTGCTCGGCCAAAGCGACGGCCTGCCGGCGCTACCCGATGTCACCTACCACTTGTGGGTGCGGGCCAACACCGTCAACCCGCTGGTGCGCCAGGCCTACGCGATGGTGCGCGCCAGCGCGGGGCTGTGATGGCTGGCACCCGCGCAGCTACACCGGTAGCTCGGTGGTCAGCTTGATCTTTTCCATCGGTACTTCGGTCTTCACGTTCTGCACCACGCTCAGGCTGGTCAGGTGCTTGATCTGAAAACGCCGATAGGCTTCCAGGTCAGCCGCCACCACCCGCAACAACAAGTCGCAGTCGCCCGCCATCACATGGCACTCCACCACTTCGGGCAATTGGCGCACGGCCTCGACAAACTCATCGGTGGTGTCCTGGTCCTGACGCTTCAGCCATACGCGCACGAACAGGGTCAGGCCCAGCGCGACCTTGGCCGGGTCCAGCAATGCCACATAACGCTCGATCACCCCAGCCTCCTCCAGCAGCCGCACCCGTCGCAGGCACGGCGAAGCAGACAACCCCACCTGTTTGGCCAGTTCCTGATTCTGCAACCTGCCGTCGCGCTGCAGCGCGCGCAGGATGCGGCGGTCGATGGCATCGAGCTTGATTGGCATTGAACGTTCTCTTTTTTTAAGTATTCGGTAGCAGATGCCAAATGCTCTGCGCATCAGTGCAACTACGCAAGCCAATTTCAGCGATTCATTGGAATAATTTTCCTCTACTGGAGGTGACCATGAATACCCTTGAACCTGTACTGAACGATCCCCCTGCCACCACACCGCAAAGCGAATTGCGCCGGGGCGCCGTTGCCGCCCTGCCGGTGCTGCTGGGCTTCATCCCCTTCGCCCTGGTACTGGGCGCGCAAGCTTCCCAGCACCAGCTGGCAGCCGGCGAAGTGGCGTTGATGACCGGCCTCAACTTCGGTGGCGGCTCGGAGTTCGCCGCCATCGAGCTGTGGACCTCACCACCGGCAATCCTGGTGATTGTCGCCATGACCTTGCTGGTCAACAGCCGCCACCTGCTGATGGGCGCGACACTGGCGCCGTACCTGCGCCACCTGCCATTACCCAAGGCACTGGGGGCGCTGTTCTTCATGTGTGACGAGAGCTGGGCCATGGGCCTGGCCGATGCGCGCCAGCGCGGTGGCTTCAGCCTGCGCTATTTCATGGGCGTGTCGCTGAGCCTGTGGGCCACCTGGGTCACGTTCACCAGCCTGGGCGCGCAGGCCGGGCCGCTGCTCGGCGACCTTCGCAGCTATGGCTTCGACATGGCCTTCGCGGCAGTCTTCCTGGTACTTCTCAAAGGCATGTGGAAAGGCGTACATGCCGCCGTGCCATGGCTGTTCAGCCTGCTCACCGCAGCGCTGTTCTACCTGCTGATCCCCGGTGGTTGGTACGTGCTTGCGGGTACCGTGGCTGGCCTGGTGAGCGCTTACCTGTGGGCCAAGCCATGATGGACGTTTCGACGCTGGTCACCATCCTGGGCATGGCCGTGGCCACCTACCTGACCCGTGCGCTGGGCTTTTTGCTGCTGCGCAAGCGCACCCTGGGGCCACAGCTGACCCAGGTGCTGAACGCCGCGCCCGGCTGCGTGTTGATTGCCGTGATCGCTCCCAAGTTCGTTTCCGGGCAGCCGGCCGACCTGATTGCGCTGGGGCTCACGGTGTACGCAGCCACACGGTTTTCGCTCTTGCCGGTGGTGGTGTTCGCCATTGTCGTGACCGGGGTGCTGCGGATGCTGTTGCTGGCATGATCCGCCGCTGCACCTACACTCCATTGACCCAAATCAAGCCCTCGCGCCGGGTTCGCGCGACGATGGCTGCACGCAAGGAATGACTCAAGCACCGCCAGGCGCACATTGTTCAAGGTTTGCCTTCGACCACTGTGCGCGGCCTTGGAAAAGGAGCCCCACATGAGCCCGCTGAAACACATACTGGTCGCCACCGACCTGTCCCCCCATGCCCGCAACGCAGCAGAGCGCGCTGCCTACCTGAGCAACACGCAGCAGGCCGCACTGGACCTGCTGTACGTTGCCAACCCGGCCCCCTTCGAGCGCCTCAAGCAACTGGTGGCGCCTGATGACGACCTGTTGAAACGGGTACTGGACAGCGCCGGCGAAAAAACCCGCGCACTGGCCGCCATGTTGTTCCAGCGCTACGACATTTCTGCGGGTGTGCAGGTTGCCAGTGGTTCGGTGATCACGGAAATCACCCGGGTAGTGCAGGACAAACACAGCAACCTGCTGGTGTGCGGAGCCAAGGGCCAGAGCGTGGCGCGGCGCCTGCTGCTGGGCTCGACCGTGCAAAAAATGCTCAACCACATGCCCTGCCCGTTGTTGGTCGTCAAGCCGGCACCTCGTGACGCCTACCGCACCGTGCTGGTTCCCGTCGATTTTTCACCTGTTTCGCTGCGCGCGATCCAACTGGCCAAGGCCATTGCCCCGCAGGCCGAGATCATCCTGCTGCATGCGTACGAAGCCCCGTTCGAAGGCAGCGTGCGCTTCGCCCATATCGACCAGGACACCCTCACCCGCTACCGCAATGTCATCCGCCAGGATGCAGTGGCACAGTTGGCCGCATTGAGCGAAGCTGCCGGCGTAGCCGATGCCCGGCAGATCGTGGTGCACGGTGACCCTGGCTGGCGCATTGCCGAGCAGGAACAGGAGCTGGAATGCGACCTGATCGTGGTCGGCAAGCAGGGTACGAGCGCGCTGGAAGAGCTGTTGGTGGGTAGCGTCACCAAGCATGTACTGGACGAATCGCAGTGTGATGTGCTGGTAACGCCTTAGCTCGCCGTATTTGCGCTGACGGAGTAGTGCGCAACGATCTTGCCAGCACAGGCTTGAACACGCTGTGCTGGCCTGATCTGTTGCGTCAGCCTTCACCTTCGAATGATTGAAATTGCAACTTCCAACTGTCGTTGATTTTGATCCAGCTCTCGACGAAATTTATCTGCTTGCTCCCTTGCGGCGTGACAATGAATGCCACACCACTGACAGCTGCAAGGTTACCCAGCTCTCGCACTTCGACATTCGACTCCGTTCGTTTGTGCTGAGAAAAAGCTGACGCGTCCTGGCCACGGAGCACAGAAAGTTTATGTAACTGGTTTTTCTTGTACATGAACTTTATGCCGTTCGTCGAGAAGAACCAGTCCGCTTCCAAGTAATCCAACTGCTCGATATTCAGTGTATAAAAAGCGTTGTACCACTCTTTGCGCATCAACGACAAATTTGATGAGATCTTCACAGTATCCTCTTCAGGTCCATTTCTTCCTGAACCCGCTCGCTCCATGCCGCATAGGTTTTTATCGCTTGCTCAACGCCACTGTTGTAAAGCGCCGGA
This sequence comes from Pseudomonas sp. NBRC 111140, assembly GCF_001320885.1. NCBI lineage: Bacteria > Pseudomonadati > Pseudomonadota > Gammaproteobacteria > Pseudomonadales > Pseudomonadaceae > Pseudomonas > Pseudomonas sp. NBRC 111140. The sequence continues at coordinate 10,906 of NZ_BCBQ01000035.1, read as the reverse complement.
CCGCAGACCTCTTCGATGAAATCGAGGAAAAACTCAACCTCAAACTGCCCCAACTGCAACTCAAAGGTATCGGCACAATACGCCTTCAACTTGCCAATCATGAGCGCTCGCGCTTCCGGTGAAAGTGAAATTTCAGGCATCTCGGGTCCTTATATCAGGCAGGTTGAATTTTATATCTCTTCCCTGCATACAGTCTTCGACAACCGCCGCCTCCCACTCATCAATGTCAATATTCGCAAGGCAGGCGTAAAGCACCCCACTCAACCTGGCATTGCCAATAGCATCACTGCCGTGGGCAATGGGTTCGCGCAGTTCCGCCGACGCCTCCAGGCGCTCCAGGACCATCCTGATCAGGTCAATCTTACGGGGCCGTACAACAGGGAAGGAAATGTGCATCGAACGCTCAGTTTCAGTGAACACATTATGCCAATAACCGGCAGGTACATAGATGGCCTGGCCTGGCGTCAAGGTATGGCACAGCATGGGCTCGCCGGCGGGAGGCGTTTGGTCGAAACTCTTGTCATTCAACAGTGGATAGGGACGTGTGGGCGCATAGACTTCCCACCGTTTCACACCTTCGATCTGCACTGCAATTACATCGTGGTTGTCGAAGTGCGCACCAAAACTTGGCGTTGAACTCCAGGCACAATAAAGATTTGCCCCGGACCGGCAACGCAGGTGTGTAGACAAGTAGCTTGCCGCTTGTTGAGCGCGCTCAAAAAATGCCTGGCAGCGATCAATGATCAATGTGCTACCGGTTTGCAAACGCTTCAGAAGGTTGTAACGGTTGATATGCGGCGAGGTCTCACCTGTCACCGTCAGGGTATAGGTTACAAACCCCTTGAAGCCACGCTCGGAGGGGATGCCATCGTTCGCCAGGCGTATTCTGGGGTAATCGAGAATATCCTTCTCAAGCAGGTTGTTGATTTCACCCCAGCCCACCAGCTGGTGGCCCGTGACCGACTCGAATACGAAGGGTTTCTTCTGAAAGGCCGAGCGAATGAAGAAGTCCATTTCAGGTAACGCAAAATCCATGCGGTCCATTAATATTCCCTATATCAGTTTTTCAGCATCTGTGGTGCGGGTGCCTTGCGTCAAGCCGAATCTCGGCGCGCAGTCAAAATGCCTCATGAAATGGCTGTCATGGGTCACAATCAGTACGCGGGAGATCAAGGCCTTTTGTTCAACCAGGCGTTGCAAGCCTGTGACCGACGCCGGGTCAAGGTGGGTGGTGGGCTCGTCCATGACGAGCAACGCGGGCTTCTTCAACAAAGCCAGGATAATGCCAAGCTTCTGTCGCTCGCCCGCTGACAAGTTCTGCCCTTGCTCACCCACCTCATACGCCAGCGGCTTGTCGAATGACAGGGTACTTGCCAGTACGGCGTATGCGTCCAGGTCTACGGGGCCCAGAAAGGTCTCAAGGTTCTCGGCAACCGTACCACCGATAAAGACCATGGTTTGGCTGGTCATGGCGATCCAGTCGGGCGTCAAACCATAACGCTCAGGCTGCCGGGTGACGCCATTGAAACGAATGCACCCGCTGTCAGGGCGGTCAACCCCGGCGATAAGGCGCGCAAGCGTCGTTTTCCCCGTGCCGTTGGTACCCGTCACGAAAGTGGGCAGGCCTGCTTTGCAAGGCACGTTCGCGCTGACGCCTTGCAGGATGGGCCTGCCGCCTTTGCTCTTGCAAAGTTGGTGCAGGGAAATGTCGATACTTGCAGGGTCGGCGGGCTGATCGTGATGCACCGCGGCGGCGTGCATTGCCATACGGCCAAGCGATTCCTCAAGTACGACGAAATCGATGCGCGCCTTGTTAAGTGTGCGCCACAGCACACCGATACGGTTCAAGGGCAGAAATACTTGAAAAAGAAACGTGGCCAGCATGATCAGGCTGCCCATCGTGGCGTAGCCCTGGTTGAATCTGAATGCGGCCCCCGCCAATACCATTGCACTCCCGGTAAATGATACGAGGGTGGTGACAATGCCGAACCTGAAGAATACCTGGCGAACACGCTGCTGCGCTGAGAGGTAGCGGTCTACGGCCACCCCATGCCTATGCTTCAACCTGCCACCTGCATTGAACAGTTTTTCGCAGAGCCCTGCCGCGATCACACTGTGGAGCACGCCATTCAAATACTTTTGCGTGATTGCAACTCGCTTGATCAACGGAAAGCGTGCACTGGTCATCTTGATGACCACCGCCATATAGGTGGCAACCACCAGAGTGAAACTGCCTGCAATCACGCCATCAAAATAGAAGATGACACAGCCAATGACGAACACGGTTTGAAATAAGATGGGCAACGCCTCACCCCAGATAACCCTGATATAAGCACTGACCGATGACATGGCGGCTTCATAGGTAGCCACCATCTCGCTCCTGTTGAGCTGTTCCAGTTGTTCAAGGTAGATGCGGCCAAGCTTGTCGAGGTACGCCGCCCTGAGCAGCGACTCAACCCTGATGCAGTAGCCGTGTGACAACCACTCCACGAGGGCAAAGCTACAGGGCATCGCCAGGCGAATGGCCAGGAAGCCCGCGCAGAATGCAACCAGGCCGGCAAGGCTCGCGACTGATTCAGGATGATCGATTGCAAAGCGCATCATCAAACCGAATGACACGAACAGCAGCGAGGCGAGCAATGTCAGGCCAGCGATCCCCACCTGCCTGGCAATACCGGTTTTAAGTGTACGTTTTTCGATTTCGGTCACGGTAGCACTCGTTGTCGTCGATCGCCCACCCAAGGGTGGGCGACCCGTCAATCAATGGTTACGATTGGAATTGCACATGCAACCGGCGCCACAGCCCTTGCCGGAGCAACCGCACACATTGTTGAGCACGACATTGCGATCCAGTATGTACTTGAGAATTTGCTCCTTCGGAAGTTTCAGCATCTCTGCGTTCACCCGCCCTTGCTCGTCGGTTTGCAGGTCGTCCAGCATCAGCGGCTTACGTCGAGCATTGAGGCTTTCGATGCTAAACTTCTGCGCATACTCGCCGTACCACTTGATGACCGTATCGTCGCCCAGCACTTGCTGGGTTTTGCGCAACTGGAAAGCAAAATCCTGTTGTTTCTGCGTTGCAAAGGTCATGTTGTGCTTGGCCAGGTGCTTTATTTCCTCTTTCAGCATGTTCCGCGAGAACGGAAAATGATGAAGAAACCCACCCATGTATTCATTGCAAAACGCATAATAGTGGTCGGTGAACTGAAGAAAGGTATGCCACATTTCATCAATCACTTGAAACTGATAGTAAATGGACACACTGAAACACTCTCGCTGGCACTGCGCAGCCAGCAACAGGAATTTCTTGGTTTCCTCGAAGAGCTCTTCTGCCTCCTCGCGCGTGACATCCCACTCCTTGCAAAACTTCAGTACAACGTCTTCATTTTTATACTGCGATACCGCCTGCGCGTCTGCAACGCGCAGGGGTGTGACGATGGCATCGCTGGTAATTCGTTGCTGTAGCATAAAATATCCTTTTCATGCATTGATATCGCCCTTGCAGTTACCGGGCTTGGTCGTGGGGCGTGCCTGTATTGAAACTTTTCAGCCACCCGCTTCACGCCAGATTTGAACTTAACACTTGCCACTTGCACCCCCGAACTGCGACAGGCTGTCGCACCCTGAAAACCAAGCCCAGGGCTGCCGTCCGCCATGCCAGGCGCCACTGCCATGCTGCGGTAGATTGTCGCAGCCGCATCACCCCCTTGACCCCGCTAGTGCGCCCGGGACGGGCAACCACCGGCGAAAACTGTCCGGGCCTTTACCACTGAGTGGGCTCCAGGAAAACTCCCAGGGCGGAGGGGGCAAGCAGTTCGTCTGCTCCACTGTGAAGGGGGTTGGCCGCATGCCCGGCTTCCATTCCACCACCACATCCGCCATTGGCTGCCACGCCAGGACCAGGCCACGCGCCTCAGACATGTCGGCAGCTATCCATAAGGCAGCCGCCGCGACCATGAATGCCTCGATGTGCGTCTCGGTTACCTGTGCCTTGTAGGGTGAGCCCAGCAGCCAACGGCAGACGCTGATGTAATAGCTCCAATCCAAGGCCGGGTGATGTCGATAAGCCCAGGTCATGAAGCAGCGGAACAGTTCCAGACCTTCCGGCGGGTCTAGCTTGAGCAAGCCTGGGCACACGTCGAACAACGTGTGCCAGTACGGCAGTAGTCGCGCGTCCAGCTTGACGAACGTACGGGCGTTGCAGGGGTAATCGGGAAACGGCAAGCGAGACTCACTCAAGCGTGCAGCGCGAGCCGGGGGGCAAAAGCGTGAAGTGGCCAAAGGGCGAGACATCATGTGCTCCATGCATCAGATAGCCTTGAACAGGCCCCGCCTTGATTCCTGGCGGGTAGTGTGCGTTTCGGGACCGTTCTGACAGGTAGATAGGGGGGAGCACGCGGATAAAGCGAAAGCCAGCGATGCCGAGGCGCATGGCTGGCGCAGGTCAGTACCGTCATGAGAGGGTTGATCCTTGACCGACGTTGCAGATAGCAGCGCCTGCTGCGGGCATGCGCAGCCAGGCATCGTGCTCGATACGCAGGCGCGAGCCCGCATCAGCGCCTAGGCGCCGGCAACGTCAAAAAGGAGAAGCTCGGGGGTTGGCCGTGGGCCAGCAATAGCGTGGAGGCGCCTGGCTGCGCACCTCGCTGCAAAACCGCCTTGGGTTCGCACAGCTGAGCAACCAGGCGACCCCCAGGAGGAACACCAAGGTAAGGAAGTTCGCCGTACACGTTGGACAGGCGAACAGGTTGCTCCAGTCCGCCGTGGACGATGTGCCGTGTTGCTGGGCCTGTGAGGTGGAGATGTCATTGGCCAGGCTGCAGAAGCCGCCGCCCAAGCCATTGAGCGCCAAGCCCAATGCCTGCCCGTGACCCAGGCCACAGCAAAGCACGTTGAACAGGACACTGAAATACAATGCCCAGGCAATGAGGGGCCGATTACCGGTGCAGCGATCCATGGCCGGCAACTCTAGCATCCAGGCTCGCGAGTGAGAAAGACAGCATCGCACCACTTCAATGGCTACGTGCGTAAAGGACCGGGAAAAAGCACGTCAATCGCTATATACTTTTATATACACCGATACCCGTAAAGCCAGATGAAGCCGTGATGTGCCTGCAAATCGAAATGCTGAACGAGTCCGACAACGGCGCTGACGCTCTGCTCGGCGCAACCAATCACACCGTGGGAAATGCCGGCATTCGGCGCAGGAATCAGAAGCTGATTCTGCAGGCTGCCAGCGAAGCGTTTGCCACGACCGGCTTCACCGCCACTCATTCGCATGATATTGCCGAACGTGCCGGGGTACCTAAAGCCAACCTCTACTACTACTTTCAATCCAAAGAGAACCTGTACGTGCAGGTGCTGATGAGCTTCGTTGATCCGCTGGTGAGGGCCTCGGCAGCGCTGCGCAAAAGCGACGACCCGATAGTAGGCCTGCGGGCCTATATCAAAGCCCGCATCCGCATCATTCGCGAGCACCCGTTCAGCGCCGCCGTGTTCAGCCAGGAGTTGCTCTCAGGGGGCAAGCATCTGCCAGAGGCATGCAAGAACCTGCTGCACGAGGAAGCCCAGCGCAACGTCGCCTGCCTGCGCAACTGGATCGACCATGGCCGGCTGGCGCCCTGTGATCCTGAGCACCTGATGATCTTCATCTGGTCGTCGACACGCACCTACACCAATCTGGCCTGGCAAATGTCGCAGCTCAGAGGCGTAGCCGAACCTGACAAGGCTGACTTTGACCGCGCCACCCGAACGGTCACCCAAATGGTGTTGGGCGGTATCGTCCCGGCATGACCGGCAACCTGGCAGCAAGCAGGTGCTGCCGTGATGCCAGGTAGAGGCCTGGTCTTGCGCCGACGATGCCGCATCCATAGCAAGGAGAACTGACGTGTCCACGACCGCGATTGCCTGCCAGGATGCTGCCGCTGGGCACCATCGGCCTTTAACTGCGTCATGCGTTGGAAGAGCCCCAAAGCACCTGCAAATCGTGCCCCACGCGATTTCCTCTGGACCAGAAGTGGCTGCGCAGCCTGGTACTGGACGCCGCCCGGAACATTGGTTTGCCGCGCTGAGTGATTTCAGTCGCGCGAAACATTCAAAGCGGCACAGACAACCCGACCTTGACCTTGTCCAGAACGATCAACGTGCGGTAAGTCAGGATGTCTTCGTTATCGGCAAAATGCAGCCTCACCAGCTTTTCGAAATGCGCCACGTCACGGGCAAGCATGACGATGATGAACGACACCCCGCCGTTGACGAAGTAACACTGCTGTATCTCTGCCACATTGGCGAAATAACGCTTGGCGCGGTCCATCACCTGCGAGCGATCGTCCCGCAAGCGTGATTCGACGATGGCCGTGATCATCTGGCCAACACACTCCGGGGCAATGACTGCGGTGTTGGCAGTGACCACTCCGCTCGCCTCCATCTGTGCAATACGCCGCTGTACAGCCGGTGTGGACAGGCCGATTTCCTCGGCAATGGCGCGCTGCGAGGTTTTGTTGTCTTGCTGCAGCAGCCGCAGAATCGCGTGATCGAAGCCGTCCAGCGGACGGTTGGCGCAGTCACTCATTTTCGGGTTCCAAAGAAAGCAGTTCACTCGTCAGAGGCCCATTTTCACAGTAATTGCTTCGCAGGCCGAGCACTAAAATGTCGCCTCGACCGATGCTGGAGCCACGCGTGGACGCAAAAACTGCTGGAACCTTCGCCCCTGTCGGCGCAGCCATCGCCGCGCTGGTCTCGGTGCAAACCGGTGCTGCCTTGGCCAAAACCTTGTTTCCATTGATCGGCCCCGAAGGCGTTGTCGCCCTGCGGCTGGGCTTGTCCGCCGTCATCTTGCTGGCGGTGCTGCGCCCTTGGCGCATCTGGGGCCAGGCCAACATGCTTCATTTGTTGGGTTATGGCGTAATGATGGGGCTGATGAATATTCTGATTTACCGGGCATTCCTCTATATCCCGGTGGGCATCGCGGTGTCCATCGAGGTCATCGGCCCACTGGGCGCGGCCTTGCTGTCTTCCCGGCGGCGGATCGACCTGCTGTGGATTGCCCTGTCGGTCGCCGGGCTTACCTTGCTGCCATGGGGCACGGGCAGTCAGGGCCTCGACCCGCGCGGGGTGATGTACGCGCTCGCGGCTGCATTGGCCTGGGGGCTGTATGTGATGCTTGGCAGCAAAGTGGCGGTTCACGGCAAACAGGCAGTCGGCACCGGGATGTTGTTTGCCGCGCTGCTGGGCGTACCACTTGGTGTCAACCACGCCGGTGCCGAGTTGCTGGCGCCATGGGTGCTTATGGTCGGGTTGGGCGTAGCGCTGCTTTCCAGCACGGTGCCTTTCCTGCTCGACATGTATGCCATGCGGCACTTGCCGCCCAGTATTTTTGGCGTGCTGCTCAGCGCTTCGCCCGCTGCGGGGGCGATAGCAGGCTGGTTGATCCTCGGTGAAGTGCTGGCACTGACCCAGTGGCTGGGCATAACAGCCATTGCCTTGGCCTGCGCAGGGGCGGCACTGGTAGGGCGTGGTCGCTGAGCGCGGGCGCTCTACGCAAGGCCTTTCATCGATGGCGCTGATGATTACTATCGAGCGGCCTGCCTGTCGGCATGACCAGGCCGTCTCTATAATCGCCTGCAAATCCCCCGCTCCTGCGCCTGCTACAGGCGACATCCCTCATGGAACCGAACCCCATGCCAAGCAACCGCCAGGCCTCTCGTGGCCTTCCCGAACATAATCAACAGAGTGTCACGCAGCAGTGGCTGGCCATCCTCTCGGTCGCCGTGGGCGCCTTCGCCCTGGTCACCAGTGAGTTCCTCCCGGTGGGGGTACTCAACGATGTCGCCAGCGACCTTGGCATCAGTGCCGGCCTTGCCGGCCTGATGGTGACCCTGCCCGGTATCATGGCCGCGCTGGCCGCGCCTTTGATCTCGGTGGGTGTGGGGGCGCTGGACCGGCGCTACCTGCTGATCGGCCTGACACTGATCATGATCATCGCCAACGCCATCGTGGCCTACGCCGGTGACTTCAACCTGCTGTTGGTCGGCCGCGTGCTGCTGGGTGTCAGTATTGGCGGCTTCTGGGCGACCGCCATCGCCCTCAGCGGGCGGCTGGCACCTGACGGCATGGGCGTAGCCAAGGCCAACTCCATCATCATGGCGGGGGTAACCCTGGCGACGGTAGTGGGCGTACCCGTGGGCACCTGGCTGAGTGGCCTGATGGGCTGGCGCATGACCTTCCTGGTCACCGCCCTGGTCGGCGTACCCGTGCTGCTGGCGCAGGTATTGCTGTTGCCACGGCTGATGCCGGAAAAGGCCATTCGCATCAGCGACCTGCCAGCGCTGTTCGTCAACCCGCAAGCACGGGTCGGCTTGATCGCTGTTTTGCTGATCGGCCTGGCGCACTTTGCGGCGTACACCTATGTTGCACCGTTCTTCAAACAGAATGCCGGCTTCGACGGGCCGACCATCGGCTCGTTGCTGTTGCTGTACGGCGTGGCCGGTTTCATGGGCAACATCTTCGCCGGTTTTGCCGCCAACCGCAGCGTGCGACATACCCTGATGCTGGTCGCGCTCATGATCGCAGTCAGTACCGCCCTGTTCCCGCACTTCGCCACCAGCATGACGGGCGCCGCGATGCTGATCGCACTGTGGGGCTTTGCTTTCGGTGCGTTCCCGGCCTGCGCCAATATCTGGATGTTCGTGGTGGCGCCCAAGGATGTCGAACGCGGCATGCCGCTGTTCGTGGCCATGTTCCAGGTGATCATTGCCGTGGGCTCGTTCTTCGGCGGGCAAGTGGTCGACCATATGGGCACCGCAGTGCTGTTGAGCCTGGCCACGGCGCTGGTGGGCTGTGGCTTCGTCACCGTGCTGGTGCTGGGACGCAACGTCAGCAATAGCCTGGCGACGCAGCCAGGCTGAGCTGCTGCACAGGGTTCAGAACCACTGCCCGAAGCGGCGGATATAGAGGGCCTTCATGGCCTGGGCGACCACGCAATAGCCCAGCAGGATGGCAACCAGCCAAGGGAAGTACGCCCACGGCAGTGGCACCAGGCCAACCATCGCCCCCACCGGCGAGAACGGGATATAGACACCCAACGCCATCACCAGCCCCGTTGCCAGCACCACTGGCAGCGCGGCGGTGCTCTGGAAGAACGGCACCTTGCGCGTGCGCAGCATATGCACCACCAAGGTCTGTGATAGCAACCCCTCGATGAACCAGCCGGACTGGAACAGTGCCTGCATCTCGACGCTGTTGGCCGCGAACACGTACCACATCAGGGCAAAGGTGGTGATGTCGAAGATCGACGACGTAGGGCCGATCCACAGCATGAAGCGGCCAATGTTGCGCGCATCCCATTTGCGTGGCTTGCTGAGAAATTCCTTGTCCATGCGGTCCCAAGGCAGCGACAGCTGGGAGAAGTCGTACATCAGGTTCTGCAGCAGCAGGTGAATCGCCAGCATCGGCAGGAATGGGATGAACGCGCTGGCCACCAGCACCGAGAACACGTTGCCGAAGTTGGAGCTGGCAGTCATGCACAGGTACTTCATGATGTTGCCGAAGGTCTCGCGGCCTTTGAGCACACCCTCTTCAAGCACCATCAGGCTCTTTTCCAGCAGAATGATATCGGCCGATTCCTTGGCGATGTCGGTACCGCTGTCTACCGAGATACCGACGTCGGCATCGCGCAGGGCCGCAGCATCGTTGATACCGTCGCCAAGAAAACCCACCGTGTGACCATTGGCCTGCAGGGCCTTGAGCACGCGTGATTTCTGCAGCGGGGTGAGCTTGGCGAAGACCGTGCGTTCTTCGACCTGCAGCGTGAGGGTGGTGTCGTCCATGCGCTCGATGTCCTGGCCGAGCAATGGCAGGCCTGGCTCCAGGCCAACTTCACGGCAGACTTTGCACGTCACCACCGGGTTGTCGCCGGTCAGCACTTTGACCCGCACGCCCATGTCCCGCAGAGCGGCAATGGCCGGGCCGGCAGTTTCCTTGGGCGGGTCGAGGAAGGTCAGGAAGCCCTGGATCACCAGATCGCGCTCATCGTCGGCGTGATACTGCGCCTTGCCTTCGGCCGCCGGGATCTGGCGGGTGGCGACCACCAGTACGCGAAAGCCGTCCTGGTTGAAGGCGTCGGCACTGGCCAGCAGCTGTTGGCGGCGGCGCGGATCGAGGCTAACGACACGGTCGCCTTCCTGCACATGGGTGGCGATGGCGAGCATTTCCTCGACCGCCCCTTTGCTTACCAGCAGGTGGTCGCCCAGGGCATCCTTCACCACCACGGACAGGCGACGGCGGATGAAGTCGAACGGCAGCTCGTCGACCTTTGCATAGGCGTAGGGGGCCTGGAACTGGCGGTCCTGCCCTGCGAAATGCAGCACAGCTTGGTCCATCAGGTTGCGAATGCCGCTTTGATGATGGCTGTTGAGCCAGGCCAGCTCGAGGATGTGCCTGTCGCGCTGGCCGTCAAAGCGCACGTGGTGTTCGAGGATGATACGGTCCTGGGTAAGCGTGCCGGTCTTGTCGGTGCACAGCACGTCCATGGAGCCCAGGTTCTGGATGGCGTTCAGGCGCTTGACCACCACTTTGCGCCGGGCCATGGCCACGGCGCCCTTGGCCAGGTTGGCGCTGACGATCATCGGCAGCATTTCCGGGGTCAGGCCCACGGCCACGGCAAGTGCGAAGAGGAAAGCATCGCCCCAGTCGCCCTTGACCACACCGTTGAGCATGAACACCACCGGGACCATCACCAGCATGAAACGGATCAGCAGGCTGCTGACGCTGTTCACCCCACGGTCGAAAGCGGTCTGGCTGCGCGAGCCGGCAATGGCCTTGGCCAGCGAGCCGAAATAGGTGCGTGGGCCAGTGGCGACCACCACTGCGCGGGCGCGGCCACTGACCACGTTGGTGCCCATGAAGC